>DATJTR010000543.1:0-17416 GCA_035503215.1 Pirellulales bacterium | reverse complement strand
GCGATGCCGTCAAGGCCCTTGGGCTCACGACCACGCTGGCCGCCGTCTCCCAAGCCGTTGCCTTGCTCTATCCCACCGGAATCGCGAGCCAAGACCAGGGCGACGTGATTCGCAGCGTCTTCCTCCACCTTCAGGGCGGCCGCACCTGAAATCTCGCGCTGGTTAAGTGCTGCGCTTTCCAGCGTTACGGGCATCACGCAACTGAGCAGGGATTGCGCTCGACGCGGCCGAAGCTCCCTCACTATGCCTTTCTGCGGCTTTCGGCCCACAGCATCTCGATCAGTAGCGCTGTCATTGTCGATCGACGGCGCGCGACGGACACTTGGTTTCCATGTGACAGAACTCTACTACCAAACCGACACCAAGCGCTGACGGTTCCGCATCGCCATTAACCGTGAATGGTGGCGAGCGCGTTTGAACGATGTCGGTTTGGTGCGGGTCAAGCGTACCGATTACTCGTGCGATTGAAGCGGCAATAAGATTTCGACATGGAACGTTGGTACCACGTCTGTCGTTGTGGTGCGAAATGGTTCTGCCGCGACCGGCGGCGGCCCTGCCCACGCTGCGGCAGGGTCAGCACGGCCGGCGAACGGCTCATCCCCCCTTGGCTTAATCGGAGGTAGTCACATGCAAAAGTTCGGCCGCATCCCGATCAGCAGCATCGTGCCCGATCCGCAACAGCCGCGGAAGCTGTTTGCGTCTGGCGAAATTGCCGCCTTCGCCGAGGACATCAAAAAGCATGGCGTCCATGTCCCGGTCATCGGCTTTCTTGATGGCCACACGTTCGTCTTGATCGACGGCGAGCGACGGCTACGCGCGGCGCTCATTGCCGGCCTTGCGGACATGCCGGCCATCATGTTGACCGAACGGCCATCGAAGGCGCAGCTTCGCGTGCTGCAAAACAGTCTCGACGCCCACCGCGAGCAGCTTACGCCGATGGAGCGGAGCAATCTTCTCGCCGAAATCCAACGAGAGACGGGATGGAGCGTTGGAGAGCTGGTCGAGCAGCTCTCGATGAAGCAGAGCGAGGTCAGCAAATTGCTTGCATACCAGCGTCTCGCCCAGGACATCCAGGACATGCTCCAGGCGGGCACAATCCGCACCGACCAGGCTTACCTCATCAGTCAGACGTCCGACTTCGCGGAGCAGCTCCAACTGCTCAAGTCTTCGGAGGGTCTATCTCGCGATCAGTTCCGGACCAAGGTCAAAGGAAACGGTCAGACGAAGACGAAGGCCAAGCGGGCGACGTTCATGCTCCCCGGCGGCATGAACATCATCGTGAGCGGGGGCGAATCGACTTTGGAGCAAGCGATCGACGGTCTGACGGCGGTGCTCAAGGAGCTTCGCCGGGGACTCTCGCAGGGTCTCGATATCGTGACGGCGCAGCGGGTTCTCAAGGACAAGGCGAAGGGAGGTCGCGATGAACCGCATCATTCGAGTTGAACTGCACCTGCTGCAAAAGCAAGTCGAGTCTCTGAAAGCCGAGTTGGCTCAGGCGGCAGCAAGAGAAACTCAGCACGTTCGAATCATCGAGGAATTCAAACGCATCGCCACGCCCGAACAGATGCGAGCCTACTGGCAGTTTTGCATAGGAGAAGAGCCGTGATTCGCTCCATCGCGAAGCTGATTGGATCGGTCCCGGATTGCTTGATCGCGATGTGCCCGGTGTACATCGCGGTGGCACTGTTTCAATTGAAAATTTGGGCTCAGATTTACGGAGGCTGAAGTGTTCAACCAGCTACAGCAATGGTTAGATGCCAACCCGGAGATTCTCTTCACCGCGTTCGGGATTCTGGTCGTGCTCGCCATTTTTCCGAAGCGGCGAGGCGTGGGCAAGGGCAAGGCAAAAGCGAAGGACAAGCTGGACACGGTGCTTCACCAGTGGACCGCCGCAGATGTGCTGACGGTCAGGCAACTGGTCCAGGGTGGGATCCATGCATTCGGCGGAACCGGCGTGGGCAAGACAAGCTCCATGAATCAGATCGCGGCGGCGATCATGCGGCTTCGTGGCTCCATGCTCATTCTCTGTGCCAAGCCGGGCGATAGAGAGCACTGGCTAAAAATGGCGGCCAAATGTGGGCGAACGGCAGACGTTGTCCTCTTTAGCCCGGACGGCCCTCACCGGTTCAACATCTTTGGGCATGAATATCACCGCATCGGACCTGGAGCTGGCCAGGTCCTGAACGTCGTGCGTTCCATGATGAAGCTGCGAAACGCCGTTCTGCGGGACGATGTGCAAATGAGTGGGGACGCCGCGATGTGGCAGAAGCAAGATGAGCGTTACCTGACGCACAACGTTACTCTCTTGAAATTCGCTGGCGAGGACGTGACCCCGTTCAACATCCACCGGCTGGCCATATCGGCTCCCCGCACGGAGGCGGCATTCTCGGATAAGCACATCAAGCAGACCTACTTCGCGGAGTGCCTGCGGAAGGGCATGCAGTGCCAGAAATCGGCCGCCGATCAGCATGATTTTGACGGCGCGCTCGACTTTTTCGGCAAGGAATTCGTGAAAATGGCCGACCGCACGCAAAGCAGCATTACGACAGGAGTGTTCGGTACTTTGTCGCTGTTCTCCTCGGGTCTCGCCAGGGACATGCTGTCGAGCAGTTCCACGATCACACCGAAGGTGGCGATCGAGCAGAACAAGATTGTGGTGGTCGACTGGAATCCCGACGAATGGGGCGACATTGGCCGGTTGGCCAATGGAGGTTGGAAGCTGATGTGGCAGAAGGATGTGTTGCGGCGGACCGTTGACGCCAGCACGACCGTCTCGACGATTTGGGGCGATGAGTCCTCGCTGTGGTGCACCAGTGACGACGCGGAATTCCTGAGCCGCTGCAGATCGCATCTGGGCTCGATGGTCTATATCTGCCAAAGCCTGCACAACTATCGCGGCGAACTGCCAGGCGAGAAGGCGGACTCGCATCTTCGGGCCATGCTTTCCAATTTCTCGAACCGGCTGTTTTTCGCACTCGGCGATTTCGAAACGGCGGAATATGCCGCGGAACTGGTTGGAAAGGAGTTGCGGGCCTTCGTGGGCGGCGGCGTCGAGGCCCAGCCCTTCGAATTCAAGTGGGGCCGAGACCCCTACAAAACCAGCAGTTCGTTCAACCAGTCGTACGAGTACGTCTTGCAACCCAGCGAATTCATGAATGGACATCGCACAGGCTCGGCCGCGAACGATTTTCAGGTCGATGCGTTCTTGGTCCGTTCTACACCGCTGTCGAACGGCTTGCCCGTCATACAAGTCACCTTCGACCAACGCAGATAGCTCACCCAAATGTCCAAAGCGCGGATGGCATGCGAACGGTGTGTGTTTGGTCGGTGTAGCCAGGCCGTTCTGGACGGGCGGAAAGAATGTCGTGGACCCCATGTGCAATGGAGATGTGATGGAAAAGCACGATCAAGAAAAACGTCAGGCGAACGAGTTCGCCGTCGCGTGGAGGGTGGCTTGGTGGTGGGCGATGTCGATCACGACGAACATCCGTCGTCGATCCGGCCGCAACCACCTTTCGTTGATGGGGCCGCTGGCCGTCGTCGTGTTCTACGCGCTCGCTACCAACGAGCGACTGATGTTCTACATGATTCCGGTCATCGTGATATCGGCCTGGCTCCAAAGCAATCAGGAGAAGTCCGCACGTCGTCGCGGCGAGCTGACTCACTCCTACTACACAGGCTACCCGATTCTCGCATCGCGCTTCACGAAAAACGAGCTGATCGCCAAAGGCGTCGTGGAGCCCGTGTTGGCCATCTGCTTTGGGCTGTTCACGGGTCAGTGGAACCACGCGTTCGGCACGTACTTCGTCATCGGCGGCGTGCTCATGGCCGTAGTCGAAGCCGTGCAGAAAATCCAGCATCGGTACGAAGAGGACAGTTTGAGCGACGCTTTGATCGACGCCCAAATCCGGTCGGCGATCTTACGGCAACGATGAGGTGGTGATTTCTCGGGCAACGAAAGAAGGAGAATTGAAATGAGCTTCGGAAAGAGGGAACTGACGGGTATGGCGAAGATTGGCATCGGTAGCGCGCGAATTGTTGGCGGCGTCATGACCGCGCTCGGCAAGGGTCTTATCGGAACCTACTGCCGCAACCATCAAATGACGCAGGCCGGCGTTCGGATCGCGGCAGGCTCCATCAAGGGCGGGGTTGAAATGGTTCGACGGGGATTCGAGGACTTGAACGGGTAGGAGGTGCTAAATGGGACGGCGGTGGAAGGAAGGCCTCGCCACGCTTTGGGCTTGGTGGCGACAGGGAAACAAAGAATTGGCGCAGGTCCTGCCGGCGTTTCCGAATCAATCGGTTCAGCCGGTGAATGAGCTAGGCGGGTTCTGCTGCCCAACGCAGCAGGAAGTCAACCAGTTGGACGGGAACTTTGAGCAGTGGCTCAAGGAGCGGCAGGAAGCCGCAACTCAGGAACGCGAAGACCCCGGACTCGATCTAGAACGGTAGGCCTTATGACAGCCGGAAACTGGAACGAGTTTGTGCGAACGTTAGTGCTACACCTGCTCCGATTGTTGATCGTGCTTTGGGAGGATTTCGGCATCTAACCGACGAGGGGGCCGGATCCAGCGTGCCCCGCCCCCTTCTTTAAGGAATCGGCTATGAACAAGAATTTGAGAATTGGGCTCTTGATTGGTGGTTGTATAGCTTACTTCGTCTGGCCAGTGGATTTGCTGCCGGACGTGCTGCCACCGCTCACCTACGCCGACGACGCGGCGATCGTGCTCTGGACGATAAAGAAAGTAAAGGAACTGCTGGGTTGCAATGTCGTGACGATTGACTCACCTCCAGCAAGGGGGAACGGCGCAAATTCGGCAGGCAAGGGTTTTTCTATGCGTGCCAATCGCCTGTAGCTTGCCGTGCATACGTCGCTTATAGAGAGTGCTCGGTTTTTAGGGAGTCAGGGACGACGACTGGTTTCCGAAATGAGCTACCGGAATGCTTAAATTCAAAGGACATTCCGCCGGATTGAGCAGGCAGTGTCCAAACCAGCCGAAATTCGGCACTGTTTGGGCATCCTTCAGATGCCCCTCTTTGTTGGGCAACGCTGAGCAGGAGCATTTTTTGGGAAATTTTCCGACCCATTCGCGCCCGCGAAACGTATAATTTTACGACCGGGCGCTCGAAGGCTCGCTAAGGACGGTGAGCGGGTTCTCTGCAAGCAGTAACCCTCCTCCTTTGAGACGCTGCCAAACGCGCGCACGCGCGCTAAGACCTGAGACCGGCGTTTTTCAATTTCTCTTCTGCGGAGCGGGAAGGATTTCCCAGCTTCTGGCACCCCCTTTTGAGTCTGCCGGGAGCTCTCTCCGCGCCCCCTGGCCGGAAGGGTGCCTCCTCTCGGCCTAACCATCAGCCGAGAGAGGAACTCCATAATGATGCCGCCCAAGGATCGCCGCGAGCTTTCTCGCGTGCTTGAGGAAATCATTGAGCAGATGCTGCCCGGAATTCTTGACGTTGTGATACCGAAGATTCTCGAACAAAGCATTCCCGGTATCCTCGATCGACATGCTGAGAGGCGAAACATGTTTGAAACGCAAGCCGGGTTTTTAACCCCGGCCGAGATCGCTAAAAAAACCGGCAAGAGCCGAGCCCAAGTGCATTTCTGGCTTCGCGAAGGCCGGCTAATCGGCGAACATCGCGACGACGTTGTCTGCGGCGCCCATACGGAATGGCGCGTCTCGCATGCCGAATGGCTCAGGTTCAGGGACGAAGGATTGTATCCACGTTACTCGGTGGAATCGTTCGCCACGAAACTCCAAAAGATCAAGAAAGACATCAGCCTAAATGCCCTGTGCGCGATGGTCGAGTCGTGGTGCAAAAAAGGGTTGATCCGAGCGAAGAAATGTCCGCACGGCTGGCGAATTCTGGGTTCGGAGCTCAAGCGTTGTTTAGACCGCGGGCTGCTGACTGACAACGACGCAGCGTAAAGGTTAAGCGAAAAGCTTGCTTATTGCCGCTTGCTGCACTTGAGGGAAGAGGTGGCGGTATCGTTTTCGTTGCTGCTCGGTTGAATGGCCGAGCCACGAATCAATGAGCCTCTGATCAGTGCCGCTTGAAGCTGCGATGCTGCATAGGGAATGACGCAGAACGTGATAGCCACGGACTTTGGCCCATTTGGAGTTAGCGGTGATTCGCTTGAACGTGCAATGCGCTCGGTCGATGCTGAGTGGTTCGTCACCGTCGCCGAAGAGATAGCCGCGATTGTCTTTCATGAGAGGCCGCAGGGCAGCGGCCAGTTTCTTCGTGATGGGTACGCGGCGAGTCGTTCGCGTGCCACGCTGGCGCTTTTTCTCTTTGATCGTCAGAACCTGGTCGGCGAGATCGACATCCTCCTGCTTGACCCGGAGTAACTCGCTCCGCCTGGCTCCAGTGAACGCTGCCGTGGCGAGCATCGGATAGGCCCACTTAGGCAGTTTCTTCGCCTTCGCGTGCTTCAAGAATTCCTCGATCTGGTCCGCGTCCAAATAGAGCGCTTCCCAGAGTCCGTCCGGATCGCCACCGGCTTTGATCCGGCGTTCGATCTCCGCCCAGGTCATAAAGGGTAGTTTCTCTTCACCCTTGGGATAGACGAGTCCAGCCGAGGGGAACGTGCCTTGCACAAGTTCCATCTGCTTGCCCCAATTGAAGGCCGCCCGAAAGGAATTGACCTCCTTCCGGATCGTCACAGGGCCGACAGTCGCCTGCCGGCGATCAATGTGCCCTTGCAGGCTAGCCATCGACAGACCGGAGAGCAAGAACCGGCCGCCGAGCGTCTTCTCGATTTGCTTGAGATGCAAAGTGGCAGTGTAGAGTGAGTTTTTCTCGATCGCACCGTTGGAGAATGTGTCGACGTATTTCTCGCGGAGCTGGGCCAGCGTGGTATTCTTCGGCGCGGCCTTTTTCTCGGCGGGAGGCTTGCCGCCATGCTCGATGAATTCGGTGATCGGCATGCCATCCGGCACCTCGATCCAACCCTCTTTGATCTTCTGGAGTATCTGTTCGGTACTGAGTCGCCACTCGGTCGCGTCTCTCTGAGAAATCTTGCCGAGGGCCACCGTGTGGCGTTGCTGACGGTAGAGGAACTGACCGTACCAAGCCTCATTTCGCTGATGGATCGACGCCATTGCTCGCCTTCCTACATCAAACCGCTACCGAACCGACATAGTGCAGTAAAAGTGCAGTAAGCCGGTCTGCGCATGAAAAAAGGACTCACGAGAATCATTCGTAAGTCCTTGCAGGGAGGCAAGTGCGGGAAACAGGACTTGAACCTGCACGGTATTACTACCACTAGGCCCTCAACCTAGCGCGTCTGCCAATTCCGCCATTCCCGCGTGTGTAAGGGGCATGCCGGCCGCCAAAGGAAAAACAGCGGCCAGCCCATTCTACGCCGCACGCCATGCCCCCAGGGCACGGCCAGCGGCGAATCACCGAGTCTACGCCTTTTGACCGCGAGGTCAAGCCAATCGAGCGAGCCACGGCCGGTCGGCGGAACTGTGGACAGGCCAAAAAGTTAGACCGGCCGAAGGACCAAGAGCGCCCCGCCAGCCGTGGCGCTGTCGGAGCCCGCGAGCTCACCGGACTGATTGGCGATTAACTCGGCGTCGGCAAGGATTCCGGCAGCCGCGTCGGCCAAGGCTTCGGCGTCGCCGGGCAGGGGGGCAGGCAGCCGTTCGGACAAATGCCGCAGCCATTCGGCTGGCGCCGGCCAGCGCTGCTCCGACGAACCGGCAACGACCAAGAGAGACTCGCCCGGCGCGAGCGAGGTTCGGATCTCGCTCCAACCAGGAGCGAGCGCGCTCGCCAACGGCTCGCTGGGATAAACCAAGGGGCGGCAACCCTCGGCCGACAGCACGACGGCCTGAATCTGGCCGGCCGCGGAGAAACGCAGCTCTCGGCTTGGCACGGCCAGACGCAAGCGACCGCCCGACGACGCGGCCTGCGGCTCGACGAGCGCGCAGAACAGGCTCGCCCCAGCGGTGCCGGCCGACAAACTGCTGAGCACTTCGTGTACGGTGAGCAACGCTTGATCGAGCCGCGCGAGGTGAGCGGCCTGCGCGCGGAGCGCGCTGCGAAGCTGTGCGGCGACCAGCGCGCCGTCGAAGCCCGTCTCAGCCGCCGAACCGAGTGCGAGCGCCGTGGAACCATCGGCCGCCGCGAACCAATCGAAGAACGCCGTCGCGGGTTGAACGTCAGCAGACAGTGTTTGATCGCGCGCGATCAAGCGGCCGGCAACCTGCCAACCATCGAGGTGCGGCGCGGCCTGAGGCAGATTGTCGCTGTGCCGCTCGGCGACCACGCTCAATCGGCGCTGCCGGGCCAGATTCTGGCGCGCGTCGGCCAGCAGCACCTCGCGTTCGAGCTCGGCGGCCAGGCGGCCGGCGACGACTTCGATCAGATTCGTTTCCACGTCGCTGAAATCGCGCGGCGTGTCGCACCACAGCCAGAGCGTGCCGAGCGGCGTGCTGGGGCTGGAGACCGGCACGCAGACGGCGGCGCCGGCCGGCTCGGGAGCATGCCAGTACCGCTGCATGTCGGCATCGGCCAGGACGACGGCGTGGCCGAGCAGCGCTTCGAGGTCGCCCAAGGCCCCGGCCAACGGACGCGCGGGCTCGAGCAGCTTGTGCGGCGGCAATCCCCAGGCGGCACGCATCTTGAGCGTGGTGGTGCCGGAGTCGAGCAGATAGAGGGCCGACGCCTGACAGCCGACCGCCGCGGCGCCGGCCTGGAGAATGGCGGTGAACCGCTCGGCCGTTTGCCGGGGCGATTCGCTGCGGGCGACGACCGGCACATCGGCCGCCAGCTCCGCCTCGCGGGCACGAAGGCCATCGGCAAGCGCCGCGATCTCGCCCCAGAGCTGGGCGATCACTTCGGCCAGGGCCACCGCTTGCGGCAAGGGAACGATCGCCGGATCGGCCGCTGCCGACGCTGAAGAACCGACACTGATGAGTCCGAGAGAAGCTCCAACGCCCGGGCTGACCGGGGCGGACCACACCAGATTCGGGTTCTGTACGTGCGGCGGACTGGGCTCGTACGCGAGCAACCAGCCCGTGGCCTGGCGAAACGCTTCGCCCAGGCGCGCCAGCAGGGCCTCTTCGCCCGAGCACGCCGGGGCTGGATCGGCCGCCGGATGGACCAGACGCAAATAGTCGGGAGTCGGTTTCGTCACGGCGATTCGGGCCTGGACCAACGGATGGACCGGCGTCGATTCCGTGACGCTCGTTTTGCCGCCGTATCCGGGAAGTCGAAGCCGGGACGGTGCATCGCAAAGGCGAAACACCTTGCCCCAGCGGCAAACTCATTCCCAGGCGGCAGAGTTTTACATCGGCAGGGGGGAAACCGATTCTTGACCGTGCCGACGAACATTCCAGCCCGGCCTGCTAGCAACCCATGCTGGCCGGATGCCCGCTTGCGAAGAGAGGCGGGGCCGCTGCGCCAATCGCGGCGAGGAGCGAAAATGCCGGAAATGAGGATTGCGCGGGGGGCCAAGCGCAGACCGCAGCCAAAACGGGGCGCGGCAAACAGGAAAGTCGGCGTGCCCGGCGGCTCGCCGTATGGCCGCGCGAAATCGGGACCCGCACTCCAGGCGCCGCGCTGCTGTTCCCTATTCCTTGATCAGATCGCGGACGGTCATGCCGGCCGGGATCATCGGCAGCACGTGTTCCTGATAGGGAACCTGCACGTCGAGGACGAACGGGCCGTCATACTCGATCATCTCGGTGATCGCGTCGGCCAGCTCGGCCCGCTCGCGCACGAAACGGCCGCCGCAACCAAAGCCTTTGGCGATGGCCACGAAATCGGGATAGCGCCGCTGGGGACCGACGCCGTCTCCCATGCCGACCGCCTCGGGATTATCGATCGGGCCGAGATAAGTGTGGGCGCGGTTGCCGGCGTGGAAGCGATCTTCCCACTGCACGACCATGCCTAGATGCTGGTTGTTGAGCAACAGCACCTTGACCGGAATCTTCTCGCAAAAACAGGTGGCCAGCTCCTGAATGTTCATCAGGAAGCTGCCGTCGCCGTCGATGTCGACCACCAAACGATCGGGATGAGCGACTTTGGCCCCCATGGCGGCGGGCAGACCGAAACCCATCGTGCCCAGGCCTGAACTGGAGAGGAACGTTTTGGGCTCGCGGAATTTGTAATACTGCGCCGCCCACATCTGATGCTGACCCACGCCGACGCTGATCACCACGTCGCGGTCGCGCGTAAGCCGCCACAGTTCTTCGATCGCCGACTGCGAAAGAATGCCGGGGAACGACTTGTCGTAGTGGAACGGATCTTGTTTCTTCCAGGCGGCAAGCTGCCGGTGCCACTCGCCGATGTCTTCAGGGGCCTCGACCACCTTGTTCAATTCCGCGAGCGCGTATTTCACGTCGCTGACGATCGGAATGTGGGCCTCTTTGTTCTTGTTGATTTCCGAGGGATCGATGTCGATGTGGACGATCTTGCCGTGCTTGGCGAATTCCGACACTTTGCCGGTCACGCGATCGTCGAACCGCACGCCGAAGGCCAGCAGCAGATCGGCCTGGTCGACCGCCATGTTGGCGTAGACGCTGCCGTGCATGCCGAGCATGTCGAGCGAGAGGGGATCGTCGTTGGGAAACGCGCCCAAGCCCATCAGCGTCATCGTCACCGGAATCTTGGTCTTGCGGACCAACTCGCGCAGTTCGGGACTGGCGTCCCCCATGATCACGCCGCCGCCGGAATAGATCACGGGCCGCTTGGCGCGCTTGATGGCCGCGGCGACCTGAGCGATTTGCTCGGGACGGGCCTGCCGGCTCTCGACGTGATAGCCCGGCAGGTTCAGCGGGGCGTCGTAGTCGGCCACGATCTGCGCCTGCTGCACGTCCTTGGGCAAATCGATCAGCACCGGCCCGGGCCGGCCGGTGGTGGCAATGTGAAACGCTTCGCGGACGATGCGGGCCAGATCGTTGACGTCGGTCACCAGATAATGGTGCTTGGTGATGCCGCGACAGACTTCGACGATCGGCGTTTCCTGGAAGGCGTCGGAGCCGATCACGGCGGTTTTCACCTGGCCGGTGATGGCGACGAGCGGGATGCTGTCGAGCTTGGCATCGGCAATGGCGGTGACCAGGTTCGTGGCGCCGGGGCCGCTGGTGGCGATGCAGACCCCCGGCTTACCGGTGCTGCGGGCGTAGCCCTGGGCGGCGAACCCGCCCCCTTGTTCGTGGCGGGGGAGGATCGTGCGGATGCGATCCTTGAACGTGGTGAGCGATTGGTGGAGCGGCATGCTGGCCCCGCCGGGATAGGCGAAAACCACGTTCACGCCTTGGCGAATGAGCGATTCGACCAGGATGTCGGCACCGCTTTGAACCGCAGCGGTCGGGCGGCGAGTCGTCGAAGTGGCCACGCGCAGCGAGCCTCCACACAAGTAAATAGGCCTCGGCACAGGTCCGAGACAGGCGAAACGTTCCGGGGGCGGAAGGGAAGCATTTTAGCATACGCCCTGGCCGCTGGCGATGCAACCGCTAGCGGCAATTGCGTTTGCGTTTGGCCGCCTACACCGCGCCGGAGCCGCGATTTAGGCGAAAAGGGGCAAGCTCGGTTTTCGTCGATCGAGGCCCGGAAAGCCCCGATCGACGCGGAACCATCGCCGCCGGCGTAGCGGCCGCGGCCAAGTGTCCCTTGCGGGGTCGAGCAGAGGACAGCCGCCGGACGCGGCAGGTTCACTCCCCCGCCGATCGCGGCTTGCCGTGCCCGGCGGAGCCACTATATTGACCGTCTTTCCACGAGAAATGTCGCAGTTTTTTCACAGCACGCGGGGTACGCCGATGGCAGATTTAATCGCTCCTCATGGTGGTCTTTCCGAACCGGTTTGCACGACGGTCGCAGCGGGCGAAACCGCGGCGTTCGAAGCTGCGGCCAAAGATCTGGCACGGGTGCCCGTCTCCGACGCCGATTTGTCGACCGTCTATCGCTTTGGCGACGGGGCGCTCAGCCCCCTCATCGGACCGATGGACCAGGCCACCTACGACCGCGTGCTGGACGAATCGGTCGTCGAACATGCCGGCAAGCTCTACGCCTGGACGATTCCCCTGTCGCTGCCCGTGACGGCCGAACTGGCAGGCAAATTGAAGGCGGGGCAGCGGGTGGCCCTGACCAACACGGCGGGCAAAGTTGTGGCCACGCTCGACATCAGCGACGTGTTCGAATGGGACAAGCCGCGCTATTTGAAGAGCGTCTATCTCACCGAGCGGACCGATCATCCCGGCGCCGACATGGTGCTGAAGCAGGATGCCGACAAGACGCATTTGATCGGCGGCAAGATTCGCGTGCTGCCGCAGCCCAAGAACCCCACGTTCGGCAAATACGTGCTCAGCCCGCGCGAAGTTCGCAAGCTGTTGGCCGGCAAGGGCTGGAACGCGGCGGTGGCCTTTCAAACCCGCAACCCGCTCCACCGGGCGCACGAATACGCCCTGGTTTACGGGCTGGAAACGCTGCTGCGCGAAGGCAAGAACGCCGGTGCGGCGCTGAATCCGCTGATTGGCGAAACCAAGGGGGACGACGTCAACGCCGACGTGCGGATGCACACCTACGAGGCTTTGATCGACACGCGAGCGCTGGGCGAAGGGGATAGCGACACGGCACTATGGAACGCCCGCAAGGAATCGGTCCCTGACCGCGTGATTCTGCTCGGCCTGGACATCAAGATGTTTTACGGCGGGCCGAAAGAGGCGATCATGCACGGCATCTATCGCCAGAATTACGGCTTCACGCACATCATCATCGGCCGCAAGCACGCCGACGCGCCGTATCACGACGGCACGGCGATTTGGGGCGATTTCGACGCTCAGGAGATCTTCCACAAGCTCAAGGGCGATCTGAAAATCAAACCGGTGAACGTCGGCTTCGCCGCGTACTACGAATCGGCGGGACGGGTCGATTTGATGGAAAAACACAAGGACGAGAAGCCGGTGTTCATCTCGGGCAAGGACGTGCGGAAGACCCTGCTCGAAGGCAAAACGGTCGATCCGCGAATCATGCGCGAGAGCACCTCCAAGATTCTCGCCGCCGCGATGCACAAGTAAGGGGCGAGAGAAACCTGCAGTTCACAGCACGCCGCCGCGAGCCAAGGAGAGTTCGCGGCGGCGTTTTTTTGCGCGCTATGCCGCAGCGGCGGCCGTCCAGATCTGAGCGCTCGATTTCATTTGTGCAGGATCAGCTTGCCGCTGCGCGTGACGCTGAGGCGGTAGGTTTCGCCTTGGTGGTCGATGAGAATCTCGCGGTCGCCTGCCAAGAGATCGCTGGAGGAGATGCGGCGCTGAGGAGCCGGCAGCTTCGACCCGGAGGGCGGGCCGGGCGACGGCGGCGGATTGGGGGTTGGCTCGTTCATGACCATCTGGTCGCCGGCAGGGAAGGAAGGCAGGGGCGTGGGGCCAGGCCAACAAAACATAACGATACTCAGTCTCAATAGCAACCGATCTGCTCGCGAACCGCCGGGGCGAACAAAAAATCACCGTATTCGACGAGAAAAACAGCGCGTCGCAATTCGTGGCGGGGAGTTGACAAGTCATGCACAGCCAAATAAACTGCTCGCAATTGAGATTGGTTCTCAATTTATTCTGAGCTAGCCAGCCACACCGGCGTTTTCTTAAGCGCCGACCCGCCCGCCACGCTCTTGGTGACTCGCTGTCACACGCGCGGGCCAGGATGGCATCTCCTTGGGCGGCAACCACGCGCCCGACGGGCGTTTGGCGTTTTGACGCCGTCCGACAAGGAGCCCCGGGCAAGTTGCCCCGCACGCGCTGGTGGCGCTGGGCATTTGGCATTTTTTTTCACCCCTTTGCGCCCCGGGCGAAAGGAAGAAGACACGCATGTTCAAGATCTGGTCAAAAAGTTTGTTTGCGATCGCCAGCGGATTGGCGATCGTGTCGCCAGCCCAGGCAGGGACGGTGACTTTGGCTGATACGCAAGACTCTTGGGTTTATGAGTTTTTGGGCACGACCAGCGGAGCGACGCTGTCGTCGTTTTTTCCGGGCATCATCGCCGTGGGAGACGACAGCCCTCACGTGCTCAATAGTTTTGTCGAATTCGGCGGACTGGCAACGTCGGGTCTTACGGCGGCCGAAGTTTCGTCGGCCACGCTCACGCTGACCGTCGGTGCAAACGCCGGATTCGGCCCCAGCCCTTCGGCGTCGGCACCGGTGACGGTCGACGTGTCGGGCGCCGCTAGCGCCTGGGACAGTTCGGTCACGTGGGAGACGCAGCCGGCAGCCGCCACGCCGCCGGGATTGGTCGCACAGCAGACCGACAGCGATCCCTCGGTCGCGACGCTCACGTTCAATGTCACTTCGCTGGTCGACGCCTGGCTGAACGGCAGCCTGGTGAACAACGGATTCATTCTGACGCAGGACAACGCGGGCACGCAGTCGCTCACGTTCGACTCGATGAGTGCCTCGGGCGGGCAGCCGGTGTTGACGATCAACACCGTGCCCGAGCCGGGATCGCTCGCGCTGGTTTGCCTGGCGCTGGGAACGTTCGGCCTGTGGCGAGTCGTTCGCCGCCGCGATGCACCGATAGCGTGATGGAATCGAGGCAGGGCGCTGGGTGGAGGGAAGGAGACTTTATCGCGCCCGCGGGATTTCGGCATCAAAGTGGAAAAACCGCAGCGCGGCCGGCCGCCGCCCAGCGCCCTTGGCTGCCGGGGGAGCACCGCAGCATGAAAGATCGAGAATCGACTCGTAGCGAAGCAGCGCGGTGCCGGCAATCGCGGCGCGCGCGTACAGGTTTCACGCTCGTCGAGTTACTGGTCGTGATTGCGATCATCGGGCTGCTGATCGCGCTGTTGTTGCCGGCCGTGCAGTCGGCGCGCGAGGCGGCCCGCGCCAATTCTTGCCGGAACAATCTCAAACAGATCGGGCTGGCGCTGCAGAACTATCAGGACGTACACAAGCTGTTGCCGCCGGCGTATGTTTGCCCGGCCAGCGGCACGATGGCCGAGAACGACAACGGGCCGCTGTCGATGATTCTGCCTTACATCGACGAAGAGGGGCTGGCGGCCGATTTCGAAATGGCGATCCAGTACGACGCGGCGCCGACGGGGGCGGCCACCGCGCAGAACATGGCGGCGGCCCAGCAAAACCTGACGGTGGCGAACACGAGCGTCGTCACGTATTTATGCCCCAGCATGAACCAACCGCGCGTCGTTCCCGACCCGAGCACCGCCTGTGGTGAATATGGAGTGGCGGGGAGCTACGCGGTGTCGGTCGGCTCGCAGAGCGGGTTCGCGATCTATTCGGCGACGCTTCCCAAACCCGACGGGGCGATCATCCCGCCGCAGTACGGCACGACGTCGATTCCCAAAATCGTGGCGGCCGACGGCGCCAGCAAAACCCTGTTGGTGGGGGAAATCAACTACGGCCTGACCAATTACATGTGGACCGAATGCCGCCCGACAGACGTAAAATGGGGAGCGACGCGGTGGGTGGCCGGATATCCGGGAGTCACCTGGGCCTGCACGCTGGCCCCGTTGAACAGCACGTTCCAGCAGAATCCGATCGATGGGCTGTTTTACCCGCAATACGAAGCTTTCCGCTGCGATCACGCCGGCGGAGTCAATTTCTGTTTCGTGGACGGCAGCGTGACCTTCATTGTGGATGAAATCGAGAGCAGCACACTCAACGCCCTGGCCACGCGGGCTGGGCGCGAAATCATTGATCCGAGCAGGTACTAATCGCACCGCTCGCAACCCAGACTCGACAACCGGGAGCCCGTTCATGCGACAAACTCTTCCCAAAGCGGCATTTTTCCTCGCGGCCTGTTTCGTGGCGTTGGTGACAGCCCGGCCGGCCACGGCTCACTTTTTGTGGGTCGACGTCGTCACGGCGGACGGAACGCAGACTGCCCGCGTGATGTTCAACGAAGGGGCCGAGCCGGGCGGTGCGCACCTGCTGAAAAAAATCGCCCAAACGCGGGCCTGGGCACGGCTGGCCGACGGATCGCGAGTCGAGTTGAAACTGGCGGCGCCGGCCAAAGACGACCAACCGGCGGCCCTCACGGCCCCTTTGCCCGCGGGCACCGCGGCCGTCGAAGCCGAGTGCGACTATGGCGTCTATACCCGAGTGCCCGGCGGCGTGCGCTTGCAATACTTTGCCAAGTGCGGGTTGCCCGGTGCCCCGGATCGCCAGGGGAGCCAGCGGCCGAAGATGGAAATCGTTCCCAGCCGAAGCGAGGGCAAGCTGGCAGTGGCCGTGCAGTTCGACGGCAAGCCGGACCCTACCGCCGAATTGACCGCCATCGACGCCGAGGGGGAGGGGAGCGAAATCAAGCTCGATGCCGACGCACGCGCGACCATCCCTTCGGCCAAGCCGGGACGCGTTGCGTTGCGGGCCAAGCACGTGCAACCGACCGGCGAGGCGGGAGAAGTTGCCGGCCAGAAATACGTGCAAACGTGGTACTACGCCACGTTGGTGCTGGCGGAGTTGGCGCCGAATCGACCGGCTGAGAATGCCGGCGAAGAAACTGCGGCCGGGGCACTGGCCCGGGCACGCGCCGAGCGGGCGATCTGGCACAACTTTCCCGGCTTCACCGCCGATCTGACCGCCAGCGGCGAAGAAGGAGAATTGCAAGCCAAGGCAACCATCGACAGCGCGGGAACCGTGACTCTCTCGGGCGAGCGTTCGTCATTGCACGATTGGGCCGAACAGCAACTCGAATCGCTGGTGCAACATCGCATGCCCGACGGCGAGGTGGCCGAAGGCAAGGTGACGTTCATCGACGAGGCGAGCCCCCATCCGCTCGGCCGGATGATCGACCTGGGGGACGAGGAGCGGCAAAGCCGCTATCGCTTGAAGGACGACGTGATTCGCCAGGTCGATCGCCGCATGGGGCCAGAGCGGTTTACGATCAGCGTGCTGGCGATCGAACGGAACCGCGAGGAGAAATACCTGCCGCGGGCGTTCACCATGAGCTTCTGGGACGAGAAGAGCGGCGAGTTGAAGCGGACGCTGGCATTCTGGAACACCTGGCAACGGGTGGGCGATTTCGACCTGCCTGAGCAGATCGTCGAAGTCTCGGCTGACGACCGCGGGTCCAAAACCAGGGCATTGACCCTCAGCGACCAGCGGTTGCTGACGGGCCGGCCCACCCCCGCAAGCAAGCCCTAGCCGACGCCTTCACCGCGGCGGCACGGGACCGACAAACCCCCGAAAACCGAGCGTTTTCGGGGCCACAAACGCCGCGCGCCTCGGTGCCCCCAATTCTTTTCGGAGCCGGCACCATTTTGGGGGCTCTTTCCCCAATTTGGTGAAACCAGTCGGGACAAGTTCCCGACTCGGTCCAGGCGGGCAACCGGCCGCAGAGAAAATCGGACTCGTCGGCCGCGTGGCTGAGCGCGCGGATTTTGCCCGGCGGCGCTCGATGGCCTCGTGCCGGCCGGGCAGTCCCTTCATTTCCGCGATACGCCCTGCCTTCC
>DATJTR010000542.1:0-2778 GCA_035503215.1 Pirellulales bacterium | reverse complement strand
GTCGAAGACACTGGCCCGATCCCGCAAGCTCACCCGGAGCGCGTCGCCAGCGGGCCAACGCCGGATGCCGAACCTGTGCCCCCGCCCGAGCCGTGGATGCTGCGAGCGTTGCACGAGATTGGCGAGAACGACCTGCTGAACCCGGAGCGTTTCGGCTACGTCCGCGACGTCGATCACGTGGCCGGCTTCCAACCGCACCGCTTCACGAAACTGCCGGAGCTGGAGGGACGCAAACAACTGCGTTGGCTGCTGGTGCGGCTGGAATTGATCGGACTGCTGAAATACGACCGGCCGAAGGCGTATGTGACCGAAAACCTTCCGCGGCTCGACGAGCTAGGTGAAGCTGCTACGCGCGACGTCGACGATTTCGAACAGGCTGCCCTGACGCGCCTGCAAACCGACCAAGATGTGGTGATCGACGAATCGCCGACCGAGATCCGCATGGTTGGCTCGCTGCGTGCCGGCAACGATTGCCTGGAATGCCACAGTGTCCGCCGCGGCGAACTGATCGGGGCCCTCACCTATCGACTGATCCCGCACGGGACCCCGCCCCCAGCCGAGAACGCGGTGGCGAGCCGGTCCACGTCACCCCAGGACGAGTAATGCCCGGCGGCTTTCGGAGGCCGGTCGGGTGGCGCGCCGGGCCGTTCGGGGGATGCGCCCGCATTTTTGCGGCAGTCGCCCGGCCAACAGCCGATGTATGATGAATAGTAGCGTTGGGGCAGCCAGACCGATCCCCGCGCCTTGGCTCGCACCCGGAGCACTCATCCATGCGTTCTATCCTCTTCGTGGCCGCCATCGTGGCCACACTGACCGCGACGACTGCTTGGGCCAATCCACCGGCTCAGGCACGCTCGACGCCGGCCGCACCCGCACAAAAACCGGCGGCCTCCACGTCAAAACCCGTCGCTCAAAATGGCGGCTACCGCTCGTACAGCCGCCGGGGTTGGAATTCGGGCCGCAGCAATTCGAATTGGTGGCGCAGTCGCGGCACGCCCGACGACAATTCGACGATTCCCACGCCGGTGAATCGCAATCCGAAGGGGCGCCCCTACTCTCCCTTCCCGAACTTTCCCAAAAGCATGTGAGCGAGCTGCGCCCGATGGCGACCGACGAGTTCGCGGCCGGCCAGATCATCGCCCTGGGCGGCGGCGGCTTCCGCGGCGACCCCGCTGACACTCGCCTGCTGCTGGAGCGATATATCCTCGCCCAGTCGGGCCGGCCCGAGCCGGCAATCTGTTTTTTGCCGCAGGCCAGCGGCGAGAATCCCGACTACGTCGCCGCCTTTTACGCGGCCTTTGGCGGGCTGCCCTGCCGGCCGTCGCACCTCTCGCTCTTCAAGCCCCCCACGGCCGACCTCGCATCGTTCCTATTGGGGCAGGACGTCATCTACGTCGGCGGTGGAAACACCAAAAGCATGCTTGCCCTGTGGCGCGAGTGGGGGCTCGACCGCATCCTGCGCCAGGCCTGGGCCGCCGGCATCGTCCTCTGTGGGGTCAGTGCCGGTTCGATCTGCTGGTTCGACGGCGGCGTGACCGATTCGATCCCCGGCCCGCTCAC
This sequence comes from Pirellulales bacterium, assembly GCA_035503215.1. Classification (GTDB taxonomy): domain Bacteria; phylum Planctomycetota; class Planctomycetia; order Pirellulales; family PALSA-1355; genus DATJTR01. Next base: position 1,218 of record DATJTR010000542.1, on the reverse strand, counting down.
GCCGTTGGCCTGTCTCGGTTTTCTCGCCGGCAGCAATTGCCCGCACTACGACAGCGAAACCGAGCGCCGGCCGACCTATCAGCGTCTCGTCGGCCAAGGCATTCTGCCGGCCGGCTATGCCGCCGATGATTGCGCCGGCCTGCATTTTCGCGGCAGCGAGCTCGCGCGCATCATTTCGTCCCGGCCTTCCGCCTCTGCCTATCGGGTGGAGGCCGCAGGCACCGCCGCTGGGGTGATCGAAACGCGGCTGATTCCTGACAATCTCGGCCCGCTCTAGGGCACGTTCTCGTCGTGGCGTGACGCTGAAAACACCAACCCGAAGCGCAAGCGAGGGAAAACGACGAGGAACCCTCGCGGGTACTCGCCGCAGGCGGGTGGCTTCGGGTTAGTGCGGTCGTGGGCATTTCGCCGTCATGAAGCCACACTGAAGCGTCGACCGCCGCGAATCGCTCGCTTTGCCGGTATTCATGGCCGCGCGGGGAATTATACTAACCGGCGAAGTTTCCCCCCTGGTGGCTGCCTTTCATCTCGTGCTTACGGCCCATTTTTTATGCACAATTCTGCCCGCCCGCCGCAGGCGATCCAAAGCGTTCCGCTCTCGCAAGATGGCCCGCCGCCATTGGTCACGCTGGAACAGCACATCCTGCGGAATCAAAAGCGTTTTCCGGGAGCCAGCGGCGAGTTCTCGCTCGTCCAGTCGGGCATCACCTTGGCCACCAAGATGATCGCCGCCAAGGTTCGCCGTGCCGGCCTGGCCGACATCCTTGGCCCGCACGGCGAAATCAACGTGCAGGGCGAAGTGCAGCAAAAGCTCGACCTGTATGCCAACGAAGTGTTGCTGCACTGCCTGTCCGTGCACCAAAGTATCGGCGTGTTGGCCAGCGAAGAGAACGAGCATCCGCTCACCGTGGCCCATCCCACGCCGGCGTCGAAATACGCGGTCATCTTCGATCCGCTCGACGGCAGCTCGAACATCGACGTGGCCGGCGCGGTTGGCACCACGTTTTCGATTCTCCGCCGCCCCGCCGAAAGCGCGCCGGAAGACGTCACCCGCTGGGTCCTCCAGCCCGGCAGCCGTCAGGTGGCGGCCGGCTACGTCGTCTATGGCGCCTCGACCGTGCTGGTGTACACCGTGGGCAACGGTGTCCACGGCTTCACGCTCGATCCGGCGATCGGGGCCTACGTGCTGACGCACGAAAACATCCGCATGCCCCAGCA
>DATJTR010000541.1:0-3162 GCA_035503215.1 Pirellulales bacterium | reverse complement strand
GGCCTGGCCGCCGCCGGCCTGGCCCTGGGGCTGCCGCTGCACGCCTTCGCCGCCTGGTGGATCTATCGCGGCGGTTTCGATCCGATCGACGTGGCTTGGATCACGGCCAGCTACGATCCCGGGCGGCTGCTCATCGGCGCTGGCTACATCGGCCTGGTGATGCTCGCGGTCCGCTCGTCTTTCGCCCGGCCGATCACGGCCGCTTTGGCGGCGGTTGGCCGGATGGCGCTGACGAACTATTTGGGAACGACGCTCGTTTGCACCCCGCTCTTCAACGGCTACGGCTTCGGCCTGTTCGGCGAACTCGACCGCTACCAGGTCTATTTCGTGGTGCTGGCCATCTGGACGCTGCAGCTCGTGGCCAGCCCCATCTGGTTTCGCTATTTCCTCTTCGGCCCGGCCGAATGGCTTTGGCGCTCGCTGACCTATTGGACGCCGCAGCCGATGGTGCGGAAGGCTTGAGAAAGAGGCTTTCGGCTGTACAGGCTTTAGGAGGAACGCAAAAGGGCCGGCGGCGATTGGCGGGTCAGAAATCGCCCAGGTGGATCTCGTAGGCCGTGTCGAGCTTCCTTCCGTCCGGCGAGGGAACGTCGATCGTCAGGACCGCGCCGGCCGCTTCGTCCACGGCCACTTCGACCTCCCACTTCTCCCCACGCTTGTCGGCCGGCGCGACGTTCCCGCGGAACGTAAACGATTTGCCGTCCGAATGTCTCACGATTAGCGTCGCGCGAATTTCGTCGCCATCCAGCCGGGGATCGAATTTGCGGACGATTTCGAAGTGAACCACCGGCCTGCGTGCGGAAATTGCATCCGTAGCTTTAACGCAGACCCGATTCGCCTTCGCATTGGTTGCAGTGACCGGCTTGCGAACGGGAAGCGTAATGGCTGCGGCCGGCCCGCCTACGAGAGCCAGCAAAACGGGGCAGAGCATCGCGGCGAAGATCGCTGGTTTCATAGCGTTAAACCTTGGTCCAGAGACAAGAAGGTTCTCGACTGACCCGCGGCGCGCCGTGTCGCGGAAGAGAAGACGTCGGGGTCGTCGACGCCGAGCACGAGGTGTCTTCGCCCCTGTAGCCTCAAGCCTGTGGCCTGTAGCCTCCCCCTAAAAACGCCATGCTCAGCAGGAAGAAACGGTTGCATCCGTGCGACCCAAAGACTTCGTCCGTGAAGCTTTTAGCAACGACCGGCTGGGGACGTGGCTATGCGTAGGGTCTACCGAATTTCTTCCTTGCTGAGCATGGGCGTTTGGAGGACTTTTGATGGAGGTCCGCTAGCCGCTTGGCCTTCATTCGGGTCCGCGCTGGTTTTCAGGGCTCCCGTTGGTCGCCCTTCGGCCGGGTGTTCTGAAACGGCAGACTGCATGAACGCGAAGCGAGGGAACAACGTCAGCTCGGGTGGGCATCAAAGCGGGCATTAACTGGTGAGCTTGTCGAACAATTGCTGGAACTCGGGCATTCGTCCTTCGAGATATTCGATCCATTGCCGCGGGTGCCAGATCTCCAAGCACACCCCGGCCCCTAGCACGATCACTTCTCCCGACGGTTCCACCCCCAAAAACTCCCGAAAGCCTTCGGGAATCAGCAGCCGGCCCCGGCCTTCCAAGGTCACGGGCCGATGCCGGGTCGAGAGCAACCGCGAGAGCAACTGCACTTCTTCCAACCGGCCGTCGAGCTTGCCCGAGGCCATCTTGGCTTTGATCAGATCGACTCCGGCCGCCAGCCGCTCGTGCCACACGCCGGCATTCCACAGGCTGAGGGCACCGGGGCGTTCCTTGGCCAGAATGGTTTCGGTGCCGCCGGCCAGAAACGGGTCCAACAGTTCCAAGGGAATCGAAAGACGGAAGCGTTCGTCGAGAGCGCGAGGGAATTCGCCAAGAAAAAATTCGCGACTGGGCATTCGCAACCTGACCGTGGATTTCGACGTCGAGCCGCCGCGATCGCGACGATCCGCACAACCCAACCCGCCCTGCTTGCGCCACTTCGTGACGTTGGAAGCCATTCCAACATCGCTCGGCGGCCCATTGGGCCGGCCCTTGCCAGCAGAGTATGGGACTATTTCCCACCGCATCTGCTAGTATAGACTAAGTTTTGGGTATGTTTCCCACGGAGGAAGGAGTTTAACGATCCACTCCGACTTTGCAACCCGAGCCGCGAAAAAAACACAAACCTCATGCGCATCACCTAAAAACCCCAGACTGACTCGCATTGTCAGAAATCCGTATGGGTGACTAAGATGCGATTTGAGGCGACCGCACGAGCGGCCGTTTTTCCTTGGGCGCCACGCGGTGGGCAGAATCGACTGGCGTTGACCCGCGCTGCGTTTTTGCTGCACCCATTTTTCACCGCCAACGAGCCATCCCATGGTCCGCCACTGCACCCCCGACGAGCCGATCGTCATCACCGGCATCGGCCTGATCGCTTCGGTCGGCAACGATCGCGAGAGTGTTTGGCAAGCGGTTCGCGCCGGCCGCAGTGCGGCCCGGCGGTTGAAAGGTTTGCCCGGCATCCCCGACGGTTTGCTGCTCGGCGCCCCGGTCGAAATCGAGCCGGAAATTCCCGGCGAGCTCAAAGCGATCACCCTCTGCAGGCGCACCGCGGCCGAGGCCATCGCCGACGCGGCCATCGACTTCGCCGGCATCGATCGCACTCGCTTCGCCTGCGCCATCAGTGGCCACATGGGCGACACCCGCTGGGCCGGCGGACAATTCAGCCTGGGCCATCTGCTCTCGCAAATTCCTTGGTGGCACCAGTGGCTGCCGAACACGGCCTGCTCGGTCGTTGCCAATCGCTGGGGGCTGAACGGCCCGCGGCTGTGCCATTCGACCGCCTGCGCCAGCGGACTGATCGACATCATCGCGGCGGTCCGCGCCCTGCGCGACGACCAGTGCGACATTGCCCTGGCCGGCAGCGCCGAGGCGTTTCATCCCTTGTTTGCCGCCGGCTTCCACCAGATGCGGGTGTTGGCCAATCACGACGATCCGAAGCGGGCTTGCCGGCCTTTCGACGCCACGCGCGACGGCTTCATCATGGGCGAGGGTGCGGCCATGTTCGTCCTCGAACGCCTCTCGCACGCCCAGCGCCGCGGGGCGAAAATCTACGCCGAGATGCTCGGCGGCAAAACCCTGGCCGACGCTCATCATCTGACCGGCGTTGACGAGGAGAG
>DATJTR010000540.1:0-4732 GCA_035503215.1 Pirellulales bacterium | reverse complement strand
CAAGATGGCAATCCGGTCGCACACGTCCTGCACGTCAGCCAACAGATGGCTGCTCATCACCACGGTTTTCCCCTGGGCCTTGAGCTTGAGAATCAAATCCTTCATCTCGCGGGTGCCGATCGGATCGAGCCCGCTCGTCGGTTCGTCGAGCAGGATCAATTCGGGATCGTTGATCAGAGCTTGGGCCAGACCGATGCGGCGCGTCATGCCTTTGGAATACTCGCGCAACTGGCGGCGTTTCGCCGGGCCGAGGCCCACCATATCGATCAGCTCGGCCGCGCGGCGGCGGCGCACGTCGGCCGGAATGTCGAACAGCCGTCCGTAAAAATCGAGCGTCTCTTCCGCGTTGAGGAAGCGGTAGAGATACGATTCCTCGGGCAAATAGCCGAGGCGCTCATTTTTGGCGACTTCGGTGGCGTCGCGGCCAAACACCAAGGCCTGCCCGGTGGTCGGAAACAGCAAGCCCAGCAGCAGCTTGATCGTGGTCGTCTTGCCCGATCCGTTCGGACCCAACAGGCCGAAGATCTCCCCCTTGCGAATCTCCAAGTCGAGGGCCTTGAGGGCCCGCACTTTTTGACGCCCCCAAAAATCGCGATAAACCTTGGTCAGGTTGCGAGTTTCAATGACAATTTCCGACATCGCGTGTCCCGTGTAAGGTGCAGAACCGGAGAGATGCACGGTGCGGAGAGAAGCCCGCCGTAGTGCTTCAGCCAGTCGTTCACTTTGTTTTCGGCTGATCGCCGAGGACCAAACCGCTATTAGCCGATTCGTCGCTACGCAACAGGCTTATCACCAGTTCGCGCCGCAAACCGAAAAAACTCATTGGCCCCGACGCAGTGGCTTCGGCTCTTCGCCACCGCCCCCGTCAATGCCGCCGTCGCGTTGGAAATGTTGCCGGCGCACGTCCTGAAATCGAGACTCCGGCGGCCAGGGTAATCCCCCACTATAAGCCAGCTTCAAATCGCCTTTCAAGCTGCCTCTTTGAATTGCCTAGTTTTTCTAATCGATCCCAAATTCCCGTGCGGTTAACGCAACTCTCCTTGCCGGCCAAACGCGGTGGGATTGGGTCCGCGATGGCAATTTTTACCAATCGAGTCGGCCAGGTTGTCTCGCCGGCAATTTCAACAACAAGCTCGAAATGCCTTTACGTTACCGGCTTAACACTTGATTGCGGAGGCCGCGCAGTGGGTCTGGCACACAAACTGCAATGACCGTGGGGGCACAGCCCAAAGGAGACGTTTCCGCCGCGCCAGGGAAATGAGCGGTGGAAACAGGCTAGCGGGTCAGGCGGTGTTCGCCTGCCGAGCTGAAACCTCCATGCCGCATGATTTGGGGAGCACCTTCCGATGGACCGCCGAACCGCCTTTCTGTGGCGCATGCAAGAAGTTTTGGAACATCTCGGTCGCGCCTGCGATCAATGGCAAGACGCGGAAGGTACGGCGGCACAATACTGGGCCGAAAACATGAAGCGCGACGTCGGCGAGCTCGGACGGCTGCTGACCGCCGTTCCGCTGCCGGTCGCCACGGCACGCTGCCCGCAACCGCTGGGCTGAGCGGCAGTGGGCACCGGGGGATGATCGGGCCAAAGGGTGCTCAAGGGGCGGTCGAGTTCAGCACGGCGGCGACGGTCTCGCGGTCTACCGGCTGGATGGCACCCCGCTCGGTGATGATGGCCGTGATGAGTTGGGCCGGCGTCACGTCGAACGCCGGGTTGTAAACGCCGATGCCTTCCGGGGCGATTTGCTTGCCCAGCGGATGAGTGATTTCGCGCGGATCGCGCTCTTCGATTGGTATCTTCGCTCCCGTGGCAAGCGTTAAATCGAACGTGCTGGCCGGCGCGGCGACATACAACGGAATCCCGTGCGCCCGAGCCAAAACCGCTACCCCGTAGGTGCCGATCTTGTTTGCGGCATCGCCATTGGCGGCGATCCGGTCGGCACCGACGACGACCGCCTGCACACGACCGCTGTGCATCACATGGGCCGCCATCGAATCGCAGATCAACGTCGCCTCGATGCCGCGTTTGCGTAGCTCCCACGCGGTTAGGCGGGCCCCCTGCCACAGCGGCCGCGTTTCGTCGACAAACACGTGTAGTCGCTGGCCTTTCTCGTGAGCGGCAAAGATCAACGCCAACGCCGTTCCGTATTCGGCAGCCACCAGCCCACCGGCATTGCAGTGAGTCAGCACTCCCTCGACGCCCCGTAAAAACTCGGCCCCAATCTGGCCGATGCGGCGACAACCGCGGCGGTCCTCCTCATACATCGCCTGGGCTTCGGCCAGCATGGCCACGCGCAGTGCCTGCGTGCCCGCCGGCGACGGCATGGTTGCCGCGTCGCGCGCGGCTTGGGCCAGATGCCGCTCCATGCGCTCGAGGGCCCAAAACAAATTGACGGCCGTGGGTCGGCTGGTGGCCAAGTAGCGGGCTGCCTGACCGACTGCCGCAACCAGCTCGACCGGAGATTTATCTCGGGCCTGTTGGGCTGCCAGGCAAAGACCATAGGCCGCTGCCAGGCCGATCGCCGGCGCTCCGCGAACTCGAAGCGCCCGAATCGCCTCCCAAACCGTGGCCACGTCGCGACAGGCGATTTCGCGCGTCTCGATCGGGAGCAGAGTTTGATCCAAGAGCAGCAGATGCCCGTCGATATCTCCCTGCCAACGCAAGGCTGGCACATGGCTGTCGGGCAAGCCGCTGGCATGCAACGCCGGGTCGTTCAAGGAAGCACTCCGAGGGAGAGAAGAGAATAGAGACGATCGAACCCTCGCCAGGTTTTTGGAGAGCTTGTAGTTTATAATCGAAATCGAGGCGGGTTGGATGGTGCTGTCGAGGCCGGGCTGGCCATGAAAACGATTTTATCGCTCGTATTGATCGTGGTGCTGCTGGCGTTGGCTGGCGTGGCGATGAAGGTCGGCATCGACGCGCGCGCGGCACGCGATGCGGCGGCACTCGAAACGGCCCAATACCAGCCCGAGCCGCCCCCCGCTCGCCGTAGCGGAGTGCCGAAGGATGAAACCGACGGCGCAGACAGCACTCCTTTGCCGCGTCGCCCGCCACGTGTCGGCCACAATCCTTTCGTGCCGGCCGAACCTACTGGCCGTTTTACCAGCTTTGCGGCGGCGACCGACCAGGTGGCGGCGGAGATTTTCGATTCGTGTCTCGACCGTCCGACACTGGTGGTGTGGCTGTTCGACCAGACCGAAAGCGCGATGGACGTGCGATCTCAAGTCGCGGCAAGATTGGCGCAGGCGTATGAATTGTTCGACCAGATCGAATTTGGGCCGCCGTCGACCGGGGACGAAGCTACGCAGCCGTGGCTGACGACCGCCGTGGGTGCCTTTGCCGCGGAGACCGAGTTTGTTCTGCAGGAGCCGACATCCGAGCGCCAGGCCGTGATCGACGCGGTGTCATCGATTCGCACAGGCGCGGGGGGCGAAGAGCACACGTTTGGCGCGATTGCCGAAACCGTCGAGCGATTTGGCCCGCGTGCCGCCCAAGAGCAGCGGCGGCTGATCCTGGTGGTGGCCACCGACGAAACCGGGGACGATGACGAACGAGTCGATGAGCTCGTTCCTCGCTTGCGCAAAGCCGCGATTCCGCTGTATGTGATCGGCATGCCGGCGCCGTTCGGCTCGCGCGAATCGCTTTCGGGCATCGTGGCGGTGGAAGCCTTTAGACCCGTCCGGCAAGGGCCCGAATCGCTGGAAGGCGAGGTGTTGAATCTCGGCGGCTGGCAGGCCGATTGGAAGCCGGTCGACTCGGGCTTCGGGCCGTTCGGGCTGTCGCGATTGGCGCTGGCCAGCGGCGGCAGATTTTTGGCCATGCGGCCGGTGGCGGCCTACGATCCGGTCAAGCTGGCGGCATACGCGCCCGACTACGTCACCCGAGCTCGCTACGAAGAGATGTTGCAAGCGAACCGCGCCCGGCGGGCCGTGGTTGATGCAGGCCGACAGCAGCGGATCGATTTGGGCGTCCGTTTGGAGACGGAATTTGTCAAAAAAGATGATGCCGATTTGAAGCGGAAGCTCGACCAGGCCCAGCGCAACGCGGCGCGCCTGGAGCCGAAGTTACAGGCTATCTATCCAACGATCGAAGCCGGACAAGCCGACGCTGCCAAGCTCGTCGAACCTCGCTGGCAAGCGAACTACTACCTGGCCTTGGGCCGGATCGCCGCCGCCCGGGCCAGGATCGAAGGCTACAATGCGGCCCTCGCGCAGTTGAAACTGGGCCGAGCGTTTCCCGATCCGAGTCACACGACGTGGGTGCTACGGCCGGCCGAAGAAGTGCGTGGAGATTCGGCGCTCGAAAAGCTGGCGAATGTCGCCCGCAAAAGCCTCGCTCGCGTCCAAACCGATCATCCCGACACACCGTGGGCGACCCTTGCCGCGCGAGAACTGGCCGCGCCGATGGGGTGGAAGTGGGAATCGCAGTAACGGGACCGCAAAAGAACGCCCCGTGAGACCGCCGCAGGCGCTGTGACATCACAGGCAGGCCGCGCGGCTCTCTTCCGCTCGGAATACAAACCGACGGGTTGTTGCTTGCCCGCTGGGCGAGCGAACGGCGGGCGCGACGATCAGTCTAGATCTTTATCGTCGTCCTCTTCCTCTTCCCAGTCGTCGTCGTCATCGTCCCAGTCGTCATCGTCGTCTTCGTCTTCTTCTTCATCGTCCCAGTCGTCTTCTTCATCTTCCTCTTCGTCCTCGTCATCGACCTCTTCCCATTCGTCGTCGTCGAGGT
>DATJTR010000539.1:0-4320 GCA_035503215.1 Pirellulales bacterium | reverse complement strand
GCGCACGGCCAGTCAAGGATTTGTCGACGATTATCAAGGCATTCGCATCAGCTCCACGGGCCGACGGTTTCGCATCGAGCAGGCGGTCGTTTGGAATGTGCTGGATGTTACGGGTGCGAAGGTTGGTCAGGCGGCCACTTTCAGCCGCTGGCGCGACCTATAATTGAGCCTCAGGGACGCGCTTTAGGGATACAGGTCCGCTCGCCGGTGGGGTGGTCCTGGGCCCGCTTTGGGCCGCAAGCGTTGCCCGATTGCTACGACCGCTCGCCGAGCGTGAGGGGCGTGGCCCGCTGGCCTGATAAACGAGCGATCGGTCGCTTGTCAGCCGTGCGGAGTGGTCGGTCTAATACAGGGCGAGCGTACGTCGACGGCCGCCGAAGCGGTCGTGCCGTTAAACAAAATTCGTCGGCCGCGTTTGCCGCGTCGGTCTGCCCTGCTCCTGGAGAGATGGTTTCGGTGTCGCGAGTTCGTTGGTGGATTTTGATCGTCGGTCCGTTCGCGATTCTGGCGGCGTCGTTCGCGCTGGCCCAGTGGTTGCGCACCGAACCGAGCGGACCGCCGGAGCGGAACCAGTTTCTCATCGGCGAGGCCGACGCTGCAGATGCTACCGATCGTCGCAGTTCTGACGAACGTTTGGCCGCGGCCTGCCGTGAGACCGCCGATCAGCTCGTCCCCCGGCTGGGGCCCGAGTGCAGCACGATCGTGCGGCCCCCCTTCGTGCTGGCCGGCGACATGCCCGACGACGAACTCGACGCCTGGCATCGCGAAACGATCACCACGGCCATGCGGGCGATGACCCGCACGATGCTCGACACGCTTCCCGATCGGCCGATCACCGTGCTCCTGCTGTCGGGCGAATCGAGCTATAACCACTACGCCGAAAAATTATTCGGCGACCGTGGCGTTTCGATCTATGGCTACTACAAACCCGGCCTGCGGATGCTGGTGCTGAACATCGGCACGGGCGGCGGCACGTTGGTCCACGAGCTGACGCATGCCCTGGTCGAGTTCGATTTCCCCAAAATTCCCGATTGGTTCAACGAAGGCCTGGCCTCGCTCCACGAGCAGTGCCGATTTCGCGAAACCGAGGACGGCCCGACCATCGTCGGCCTGGAAAACTGGCGGCTGACGGGCCTGCAAAAGGCGATCCGCGCCGGCCAGGTTGGCTCGCTCGAAGCGTTGTTTGCCGGCCACGATTTCCGCGGCCCGCAGCAAGGATTGAATTACGCCCAAGCCCGCTACTTCTGCCTCTATCTCGAGCGGCAGGGGCGGCTGGCCGAATTCTATCGCCAGTTCCGCGACTCGTGCGACACCGATCCGCACGGCACCGCGGCGCTGGCCGGAGTGATCCCCGACTTTTCTTGGGGTTCGTTCGACCACGGGTTCCAGCACTGGGTGCTGGGGCTCGAATATCACGACAGCCGCGCGCCCGAAGCAGCCCAAGCCAACGCCCGCGATTAGGCGCAGGCCGAGCCCGCAAGGTTTTCCTGACGGCGTATCGTCTCAGCGTACTAACCCGATGTGCCAGCGAGGGCCTCTGACGTTGCACCGCACGCACGGAATGGGCCACGCGAGACATCAGCCGCATTCCCTCGCTGGCGCGTCGGCTTAATGTGTGAAGCGCCCGCTCGCGTTCACACCTGCTCCACTGCCACGCGCTCGGCCAGCCCCAGGACCGCGGCCGCGTCGAGTCGGGCCGGCAGCAGTTGCGTGGCATTGAGCGATGCCGCCGCCACGCCGACACGCAAGGCGTCGAGCACCGTGGCGCCACGCTCGATTTGCCAGCCCATCGCCGCGGCCAGGCAATCTCCCGAGCCGATCGGATTCACCGCCACGATCTCGGGCGGCCGCACGTGATAGGTTCGCCCGCCGCCGCTGGCCCACAGGGCGTGCCGGCCGTTGGAAATCACGACCCATTGCGCCCCGCGCTCGTGCAAAGCGGCCATCGCGGCGCGCAGCTCGCCGTCATCGGCCAGTGTGCGCCCGACGATATGCCCGAGCTCTTCCCGGTTGGGTTTCACTACCAAGGGCTGGCAATCCATCGCGGCCGCGAGTTCGGGTCCACGCAGGTCGAGAATCGCGCGGGCGCCGCTTTGCCGCAGCAGCCGGGCGTAGATTTCCGGCGGCGTGCCGCCGGGGATCGAGCCCGTGAACACGGCCACGCTCTCGGCCGACAGGTGCTCGGCACATCGCCGCTCGAATTCGGCCAGTTCCGCCGCGGCGAGCGGCCCCGCCTCTTCGACCAGTTCGGTCGTCTGGCCGGTCGATTCGTCGAGAATCGTAGTGCATACGCGGGTTGGCCGGCCGACTTCGATCCAGGCTTGCCGGCAGGCCAGCGCCGCCAGTTCCGCCGTGATCGGTGGCTTCGCCGGCCCGCCGACGGGCGAAATCATCACCGCGTCGGCGCCGAGTTGCCCGAGTGCGATGCCGACGTTCAGCACCTTGCCCGAGCCGCACCAATGCGCTTCGCGGGCACGATTCACTTCGCCGGTCGTGAAACGTGGGAAGACCAGAATCTGTTGCCAGGCAGGCGATAAACCGGCGGCGACGATCACCAGATTTGCTCCAACAGTTCGGCCAGCTCGGCATCGTCCAGATCGCGTGGATTGCCCGACATGCTGTTGCCGCGCGAATCGCGCACCAAGGCCGGAATCTGCTCGTGCTTGACTCCCAGTTCCGACAGCCGCCGCGGAATTCCCACCTCGCGGCAGAGCGCCTCCACGCGATCGACGAATGCGTCGGCCGCCGCCGCATCGGCCGGCTCGTCGATGCCGACCGCGCGGGCCAGCTCGACCAATCGTCCTTCGGCCACCACGCGGTTCGCCCGCAGCGCCGCGGGCAGCATCACCGCGCAGGCCAGTCCGTGCGGCGCGTCGGCATGCACGCCCAGCGCCGCGGCCACGCCGTGGGCCAGCCCCAAGCCCGCGTTCGCCAGGCACATGCCCGAGACCAACGCCGCTTGGGCCATGATCTCGCGTGCTCCGCGATGGGCGGGCTCGCGCACGGCCACGGCCAGGGCCGACATCGCCGGCCCCAGAATCCCTCGCGCCAGCGACTGCGGCAGCGGCCGAGCTCGCCGCGAAATAAAACTTTCGATCAGTTGCGTCACCGCGTCCATGCCCGTCTGCGCGGTGATCGCCGCCGGCACCGAGACGGTTAATTCCGGATCGACGAGCACCAGCTTCGGCACCATCAAATCGCTGCGCAGGCTTTTCTTGCAGGCCGGGTCGGCGACCGAGATGACCGAGTTCTTCGTGGCTTCGCTTCCCGTGCCGGCAGTGGTTGGCACGGCCGCCACCGGCAGCGGCGGCGCGGTGATCGCCAGCCCCTGGCCGACCCCTTCCAGATAATCGCGCACGGTTTCGCCGGCCGTGTTGGTGGCCAGCGCGGCCGCGGCCTTGGCCATGTCGATGGCCGAGCCGCCGCCGATGGCCAGCACGACGTCGCCCGCCGTGGGATCGTTCTTGCGCGCGGCCGCAGCCAACTCGCGCAGGTTGCGCACGACGCTGTCAACGTCGTCGATCGTCGGCTCCCGCGTGACGCTGGCCAGCGTCGTCACCGCGAGGCCCGCGTCGGCCAGCCCGCCGACGATCGTCTGTCCCACGGCCGATCCCGCCAAAGTGCGCGAGCCCCACACCAGCCACACCCGCCGGCCAAGCGGCCGCAGGCGGTCGGCCAGTTCGCTCCGCCGGCCCCAACCGAAGACGATCTGTGCCGGCGCAAAAAAGTCGTAAGCGATCATGCGAGTTGTTTTCCGGCCGGCCGTCGGGCGTGCCACCGCACGCTATCGGCCCGGCATTATCCCCGCCTCCGCGGCCCCCCGCAACCGAGCCGCCCGTGCAGCAAACGCGTGCAGCAAATCCACGCTGCCACGGTGGTTGCCGCCCGTGGGCTGCGATTCCGGCTTTCCACCCCGCGGACGCTGTCATATAGTCAGTGTTTCCCACCCCGCCATTGGAATGGCCATGCATCGGGCAACCGCCGAGAGCAGCGACTCCTCCGACCGCGTGTTGATCGCCGCCAATCCACGCGCCGGGGCCGGCTCGCCCGGCGGCACGGTCGAGCGGCTGGCCTCCGTGCTGCGGCATTATCGGTTTCGGGTCGAAATCTATACCGACCTCGATGCCGTCACCGCCGCCGCCGAGCAAACCTGGCGCAGCGGCCAGTTGCGGGTGTTGGTGGCCGCCGGGGGGGACGGCACGGTGGCCGAGCTGGTCAATCGCACCCCGGCCGGACTGCCCATCACGGTCTTTCCGCTGGGCACGGCCAACCTGCTGGCGGGCTATTTGAACATTCAGGCCCGCTTCCAACCCTTTGCCC
>DATJTR010000538.1:0-6077 GCA_035503215.1 Pirellulales bacterium | reverse complement strand
TTTGGGCAGGACGACGACAACCGCAGCCCGATCGTGGCCACGGTCGCCGGAGAAGGGCTGTACGGATTCCGCGTGGTGGTGGAAAGCGGCAACGGGTTGACCAGCGAGATGCCGCACGAAGGAGATCTGCCGGAAGTCTGGATCAACGTCGATCTGACCAGGCCGGCCGCACGCATCACCGCCACCAACGTGGCCCACGAGCAAGGGGAAGTGACGGTCCGTTGGGAAGCCAGCGATGCCGCGTTGGAACAGCGGCCGATCTCACTCTTGTTCAGCGACCAGCCACACGGGCCTTGGACACCGATCGCCACGGGGCTGGAGAATTCGGGCAGCTTCGTGTGGCGGCTCGACAATCACGTCCCCGAGCAAGTTTATCTGCGGTTGGAAGCCCGCGATGAGGCGGGCAACGTGGGTGCTGACGAGACGAGCACGCCCGTCTTGATCGACCGGCAGCGGCCGCAGGGGCGGATTCGCGGCGTGCGACCGACGACTTCGGGGGCGCCGCCGGCCAGCGAAATGCCCTCGGCGGCGTTGCCATCGGCCACTTCGGCCGGCCGATAAACAACCCTGCATCAGGCGCCGAGTTGCGCCATCTCGTCGACCAGTCGCCGACCGGCCAGATTGGCCACGGCGGCCAGCAGCGTGCCAGGTTCGACCGGCTTGCTCAAATGCATTTGAAAGCCGCTGGAGAGGGTGCGGCTGCGGTCCTCGGCACGGGCGAACGCGGTGAGCGCCGCCGCCGGGATCTGTCCTCCCTCGTGGGCCGGCAGTTGCCGCACCCGGCGAATCAGTGCGTAGCCGTCTTCGTCGGGCATGCCAATGTCGCTGAGCAGCACCGCCGGCCGGCTTTGCCGCAGCAGCGTGAGAGCCTCGGCAGCCGACGCGGCCGTCACGACCGACGCCTCGCATTCTTCCAAAAGGCGGCGGACGAGTTCGCGGCTTTCCCGTTCATCATCGACCACCAGCACCCGCACGCCGGCCAGGTGCGGCCGCGAACAGGCGGGCTCGCCCGGCTCAGTCGGCGGCGATTGCGCAGGTGGCAGCGACTCGGTCGTGGTCGCCAGTTCCAAGGCCGGCAACGAAACGGTGAAGCTAGCCCCGCGCCCCTCCCCCCCGCTGTGAACGACGACCGATCCGCCATGCAGTTCGACAAGGTGCCGGACGATGGCGAGGCCCAACCCCAAACCGGAATGGCGGCGGGTGGTCGAGGCGTCGGCCTGACGGAAACGCTCGAAGACGTGCGGCAGGAATTTGACCGGAATGCCCTGACCGGTGTCATTGACTTCGATTTCGACGTTGCCGGCGGATGCGGTGAGCCGGGTTTCGACGCGGCCTCCTTTGGGAGTGAATTTCACGGCGTTGGACAGCAGATTCCAGACGACTTGTTGCAGCCGGTTTGCATCCCCCTTCACCAATCCAGCGGCAGGATCGAGCATTTTGATCAGTCGCACCCCCTTGGCCTCGGAGGCGGGGCGGACCGACTCGATGGCGGCATCGATCACTCCGGCCAGCGCGACCTGTCCGACGTCCATCCGCAGTTTGCCCGAGACGATGCGGCTCATGTCGAGCAAATCCTCGATCAATTGCGTTTGCGAGCGGGCGCTGCGTTGAATGATTTTCAAAGCTTGGGCCGTCTCGTCCGGGCCCATGCGGCTGGTGGTGAGCAGGTGGATCCAGCCGAGGATGACATTCATCGGCGTGCGCAACTCGTGCGAGAGCGTGGCCAGGAATTCGTCCTTCACGTGGCCGATGCGTTCGGCCTCGGCCCGGGCGGCACGCTCGGCGGCCAGCAGGCGTTCGCGCTCGAATTCAGCCCTTTTGTCGGCGGTGATGTCGCGGACGATCTTGGCCGCTCCCTTGATGTGTCCGTTGGCGTCGCACAGCGGAAAGCAGGTCAACGAGACATCGATCTTGCGGCCGTCTTTGGTGGTCCGCACGGTTTTGAAATGGGCGATCCGCTCGCCTCGTCGCAACCGTTCGACGACGTGGGTTTGCTCGTCTTGGCCCCCCGGGGGGATGAGCAAGGAGAGCGGGCGGCCGATGATTTCCTCGGGCACATAGCCGAACATCCGCTCGGCACCGGCGTTCCAAGTGGTGATCGTGCCGTCGAGCGTTTGGCTGATGATCGCATCGTTTGACGATTCGACGATCGCGGTTAGCTTCGCCCGGGCAGCTTCGGCCTCGCGATGTTCGGTCAGATCGAGCACGAACAAGACGATTTGGCCGGCCTCTTCGATGCGTGCCACGCCCACCAGCACGGGGACGCGGCTGCCATCCTTGCGGACGTACTCTTTTTCGTAGGGAGCGCAGCGACCGGTGCGGCGAACTTCTTCCAAAGCCCGTTCGGTCCGCTCAGCGTACTCGGGGGCGGAGATCGACGCCCGCTGGATGATGCCGGCTTCGAGATCTTCGCGCTGGTAGCCAATCAGTTGCAAGAAGGCATCGTTGGCCGAGATCAAGCGGCCCTTGGTATCGGCGAAGGCGATGCCGATGACGTTCGAGTCGACGACCCGGCGCAAGCGCATCTCTTGTTTCACCAGCACCGACTTGGCCTTGGCCCGCTCGACGGCGTCGAGGCGCACGGCGTTGAATAACAGCCCAAGCAGCAGCAGATTGAAGGCGGTCAAGCCGCCGAAATTACCCCAGTTGAGCTGTTCGGCCGAGGAGGCCTTGTGCTGGCTGTTTTCCAGCCGCTTTCCTTCGTGGACCTTCATGGCGGCGACTTTATTTTCGGCCAGCCGCATGTGGCCCAGCCCGGCTTTCGAATCGACGACCCCCCGGGCCGCTTCGAGGTTGTCGACCGGTCGGCGTCCGATGGCGGCAGCCAGGTCGGCCAGACGATCGTCGACGGCACGGCGCAACTCCATCAGCCGGGCTTGCTGCTCGGCCGAATCGGGATCGATCGATTCGGCCACTCGGTCGAGTTGCGTGGGAATGGCATCGCAGGCTTTTTGGTAGTCTGCGCGAAACCGGTCGTCAGCGGTGACCAGGTAGTTGATCTCGGCGCTCTGCGTTTCCTTGAGCACGTCGATCAGCTCATCCATCGCCGCCAGCCCCTCGCGAATGCGCGAGGCTTGCCGTTCGGTGAAGACGACGTTCGAAATGGTGACGTAGCGCAGGGCGAAGCTGGCGACCAGGGCGATGGCCGCCACGGCAAACCACAGTTTCAAACGTGTCGAAAGAACGCTGAACATGTGAGCCGGCTCGAACGAAGCGCCCTACGATGCCGCGACTGCGGCGGGCAACAGTAGACTAGGGACCAACAGTGCGGCTATCCGGTGCACGCACACCTTACTTCCATGCAAACGGTCGACCACTCAAACGCTCGTAGGCTTCCACATATTTTTCGCGAGTCCGACGCACGATGTCGTCGGGGAGCGGCGGCGGCGGGCTGTTCTTGTCCCAGCCGGTGCCCAACAACCAATCGCGGACGAACTGCTTGTCGAACGAGGGGGGGCTTTCGCCGGGCCGATAGCGATCGGCCGGCCAGAACCGCGAGCTATCCGGGGTGAGGACCTCGTCGATCAGAATCAATTCGTCGTTCCACCAACCCCATTCGAATTTCGTGTCGGCGATCAGGATGCCGTGCTGGCGGGCGTGCTCGGCCCCCCGCTGATAGACCGCCAGGCTGCGATCGCGCAATTCTTCGGCCACGCGCCGGCCGACGCGGTCGGCCATTTCGTCGAAGGTGATGTTTTGGTCGTGGCCGGTTTCGGCCTTGGTGGCCGGCGTGAAGATCGGCTCAGGCAAGATCGAACTTTCGACCAGGCCGGAGGGCAGCTTGATGCCGCAGACCGTGCTCGACTGGCGATACTCGGCCCAGGCCGAACCCGACAAGTAGCCGCGGACGACGCATTCGATGGGCACGACCCGGGCTCGGCGGACCCACATGGCCCGGCCGCTGAGCAACTGGCGGTCGTCGTCCGAGAGGGGAAGCATCGTGTCGACGTCGACCGAGAGCATTTGATTCGGGACGTCGAGCAGGTCGAACCAGAAGGCGCTGAGTTGGGTCAGCACCCGCCCTTTGTCGGGAATTCCGGTGGGCAAGACCCAATCGAAAGCGCTGATCCGATCGGTGCTGACCAGCAGCAGCTCGCCGCCTAAGTCGTAGATATCGCGAACTTTGCCCCGTCGCACCGGCCAGCGACTGAGTGAAGTTTGCAAAACAACCGTGTCCGGCATGCCATTACCAGGTGGGAGAAAGGCGTTGGTCCATTCCGTGGTTGCGCCAGTATACACCCCTGACGCCAAAGGCGGCTAGGGTGGCAGCGACGCGGGGTGGCGCGGCCGCAAGGCTAGCGAGAATCGGACGGAAACGCACTGGCCAGGGGCGTTTCCGCTGGGCAGACTGCGGCCGAAAGCGGATTGCGTTTCGGCCGTCAATCCATCACATTGCAGGCTCGGCGCAGCGGCGCACCGCAGCACGATCTCGTGAAATCGGAACAGGCTCAAGTCTCCGTGTCCCGCGCCCGCGGCGCCTTTCGTCGAGCGTTACGGTCGGGTTCGGACTTGCCCCCGGCGCGCATCCGCGGATCGTGACCGCCGCGCGCCGCCGACGGTTCGCGCCGCGCGCAACGTTTTGTCCTCCTCCACGCAGTTCGAGCACCGGATGCCTCGTCGATGGGCCTGATGCGATTTCTCGTGCCGCGACGGATTCTAGCCGCGGGCGCCCTCGAACGTGCGTTCTTCTCCGGCATGGACGATCTTCCCTGGCAAGGACGCAGCCAATGGCAAGACGATCAAATCTTTGTTAAACGCGTGGAGAACGACTCGGGACAGTACCACATCCCCTGGCCAATCGAGGGGTATGGCGAACTGCTGCTCGGCACTGCCACGCTGATGGAACGCGATGCGCCGTATCGACTTTCGGTCGAGCTGGCCCGCGGTACGATCCACCGCCTCCGGCAACACCTGGCGACGTGGCAAGGCTGGGGGCTGACGGTGAGCGATCGCGTGCTGACTCCCTTGGCCGCGGCCCGCAAGGAGTTTGCCCGTGCGGTTACCCAGCAGAAGGAACCCGCGGTGGCCGACCAGTTTGCGGCTGCGGCGATCGAACGGGCGGTGGCGGCCGGCGACCGCTTGGCACAAGAGTTCGTGGAGGCCGCGTTGACCGCACGCCGGCAGCAAGCGGCCCGCAACTCAGCGCTGTTCGGGGCTTCGCTCGGATCGACGGCGGTCGACCCCGCCGCGGGAGCTTGGTTGCCCGAAGTGTTCAACACGGCAATCGTCCCGCTGTCTTGGCGTGAGGTCGAGCAACACGAGGGAGTGCGCGATTGGTCGGTTGCCGACCGGCAAATCGAATGGTGTCGGGAGCACGGGATGCGGGTCTGCGGCGGGCCGCTGGTACAGCTCGATCGCACGAGTGTTCCCGACTGGCTTTATCTGTGGGAGGGGGACGACGAAGCGGTCGTCAAATTCGCGGCCGACTACGTGCGCGAAGCCGTCAACCGCTATCGCGGCAAAGTCCATCTCTGGCAAAGCGCCGCCAGGCTGAACGTCAACGACGTGCTCAGCTTGTCGGAGGAACAACGCTTGCGGCTGGTCGTGATCGCCATCGAAGCAGTCCGGCAGACCGACCCCAAGGTGCCGGTTACGCTGGTCGTCGATCAGCCCTTCGCCGAATTCATGGCCGAGCGCGAATGCGACCTTTCGCCGCTGCACTTTGCCGACGCGCTCGTGCGGGCGGAGATCGGGCTTGTGGCGATCGGGCTGGAAATCAACTTGGGCTACTGGCCGGGCGGCACCGGACTGCGCGACGTGCTGGAGCTGGGCCGGCAGATCGACCGCTGGAGCATGTTGGGAATGCCCCTCTTGCTGACGCTGACGATGCCCAGCGCCGCGGGGGCCGACCCGCTGGCCCGCTCGGCGGCGCAGCCCGTTCCTTTTGGCGCCAAAGGCGAGCTGACGGTCGAACTTCAGCGGCAATGGATCGAGCGCCTCCTGCCCATGCTTTTGACCAAGCCGGCGGTGCAGGGAATCTTCTGGAATCAACTGGCCGACAACGTTGCGCACGACTTCCCGCACGGCGGCTTGATCGATGCAGCGGGCAAGCCGAAACCGGCCGTCGAGGCCCTTAA
>DATJTR010000537.1:0-5331 GCA_035503215.1 Pirellulales bacterium | reverse complement strand
GTCCGCGTGTCAAAATCGCGCCAATCGACCAGTTTCCAGTTCCCCTGGCGAACTGCCTTTTGCGGCCCAAACCGCCAATAGAGTGCGGCGTGCGGCGGCTGGTCGTTCTTGCCGCTGAGGTAGGGCAATAGATCGACGCCGTCGCGATGATCGGGAATCACCATGCCGGCGGCGGTGAGGGCCGTGGGCAGGACGTCGAGCGCGATGATAGGCTGATCGTAGGCCTTTCCGGCCGGCAACTTGCCCGGCCAACTGATGAACGTGGGGACGCGGATGCCCCCTTCCAGGGTCTGGGCCTTGTCGCCGCGCAGCGGGGTATTTACCGCGGCGTTGTAGGCCATCATGCGTTTGTGCCCTGGCCCGCCGTTATCGCTGAAGAAGAAGATCAGCGTGTCCCGCTCCAGCCCCTTCTCGTGGAGGTGCTTTGTGACCCGGCCGATGCCGTCGTCCAAGCCCAGGAGCAAGGAGGCATAAGCACGACGGTCCGGGTCGGCAACGTCGGCCGGAATCCGATCGCGCAGTTTGTCGGCGATCTGCAGTGGGTCGTGGACCGCGTTATAGGCCAGATACAAGAACCAAGGTTTTTCCTGCTGGCGATCGATAAACGCAATCGCTTCATCGGTAAACAGGTCGGTCGTGTAGCCGTCGAGGCTCTGCAGGTCGTGTCCGCGATAAATCATATTGGTCGATCGGGCCGAACTAAAGTTCGGCTTCGCGTCCTTGTGAAGGATGAAGTTATGTCCGCCGACCAGGAAACCAAAGAAATCGTCGAAACCGCGTGACTGCGGATGATGGGCCGAGTCAAATCCCAAGTGCCATTTGCCGACCAAAGCGGTGGCATAGCCGGCGTCACGCAAGTAATCGGCCAAGGTTCGCTGATCCAACGGCAGACCAAGCGTCGCTTCGTTTCCTTCGTGCGGGTTGAACTCGTGGCCAAAATGTGTCTGATAGCAGCCGGTCAAGAGACCGGCACGAGACGGACTGCAATACGGCGCCGAGACGTACCCGTTGGTGCAGCGGACCCCTGACGTGGCCAAAGCGTCGAGGTTAGGTGTCGGCACCAACGTGCCGCCGTGGACGCCCAGGTCGCCATAACCAAGGTCGTCGGCAAAATCACCAAGATGTTCGGCTTGCCAGCGGCGAGCGTCAACTTGCAGCAGCACATCAAGACGATGAAGATTAAGCCAGCTCGTTTCATAGCTCACCCTAAGGTTCGGTTCGTTGGAGGTTGACGGGCGATGATCGAGGCCGCGATTCACGATGGTGTAGCCGGCTTCGCTCTGGGAAAAACCGCTCAGTCGATTGTCATTTTTACAGGTTCGCGCTTTTACCGACAACAAATTGAATCGTGATTCGCCGCGACATCATCACGCCCGATCGTCGACCTGCCTGGTTATTGATCCCCCAGATCGCTCATGCCGAACTGGCGGGCAATCTGGCCGAGGTGTGGCGATTGGACGCACTGGGATCGGCCGAAGTCGCGGCGGATTTGCGGATGGCGATCCATCGCCACGACGACGGCTGGAGCGATTGGGATACTCGACCAGGAATTGACCCAAAGCTCGGGCGGCCGGTGAATTTCGACGAAATGCGCCTGGCAGACTCGCTGGCTATTTGGACGCGCTCCATCGACGAGGCGGTGGCCAGGGGGCCGCTGGTTGGCTATTGCGTGGCGGGCCATTTCACGAGGCTGCTGCGGCGGTTCGATTCCTGGCGTCGCGATCGGGCGCTGGAAGCCTTGGCCCGCGAATTCCTCGGCCGGCAAGAAGGAAACATGGCCCATTGGCTGGTCGATTGGCAGGGGGCCAAAGGAGCTTCGATCGACGGGATGGGTGCCGACGTCGCCCGGCGCGGCGTTTCCTACCTGCAGTTTTTCGATGCGATCAGCCTCTGGTTTTGCTGCGCCGACCGGATGGAACCCTGGAAAGCCGACCTGACCGACGGCGAGAGCTGGACCTTCTCTCCCAGCGCCGGCCTAGCTCAAGGCTGTCAGGAAGTGCGGATTTCGCCGTGGCCGCTCACCGTTGATCGGTTCAACCTTACGGCCGGTGGCCGAGCGGTTTTGGCGGCCGAGTACCGTTCGACCGACGAAATGTTAGCGTCGACCGTTGCTCCCGAACTCACCCTGTCCTGGCATTTGAGGCCGTAATACCCACCCCGCGCGATCGAGCAACCAGATGAAGGCCGCCTATATCGAACGCCTGGGATCGCCGGACGAGATTCGTTACGGCGACTTTCCCGAGCCAACCGTCGGCCCCAGCGATGTGCTGGTCGCGGTGTCGGCCGTGGCGGTCGATCTCGTCGACACCTACATTCGCAGCGGCAAGGTACCGATGCGACTACCGATGCCGTTCATCATTGGCCGCGACCTGGTGGGCCGTGTGGAGCGAGTCGGGTCAAACGTAACCCGTTTCGCCGTCGGCGACCGAGCCTGGTCGAATCGACTTGGTTTTGCCGGCCGGCAAGGCGCCTTTGCCGAACGTGCGGCGATCGATGAAACATTGCTCTATCCGCTGCCTGCCGGCGCCGACGAACGTGCCGTCGTGGCGTTTGTTCACTCGGGGCTGACCGCGCTCGTTGGTTTGGAGCGAGCCGGATTGGCGACTGGTGAGTCGATCTTTATCGGCGGCGCGGCCGGCAACGTCGGCTCGGCAGTGCTGCAATTGGCTCGCGCGCGAGGCGCCAAAACGTTCGCCACGGCCGGCAGCCCCGAGGGAATCGACTGGTGCCGGGCGCTGGGTGCCGACGGAGTGGCCAACTACCAAACCGACGATCTTGCCCATCAAGCGGCCGCTGTCGCTCCCGATGGATTCAACGTCTACTGGGACACATCGGGACACAACGATTTCGATCAAGCGGTGGGCCTGTTGGCACCGGGCGGAAGAATCGTGCTGATGGCGGGCGTCGGCAGCCACTCACCGTTTCCGGTGGGTCCGTTCTACGTCAAGAATTGCTCGCTACACGGCTTTGCGATTACCTACGCCAGCGACGCCCAATATGACCGCGCCGCCGCCGAGATCAACCGATACGTTGCGTCTGGCGACCTGCGCGTGCGGATCGACCGCGTGTTGCCGCTGTCGGCGGCGGCCGAAGCCCATCGGCTGCTCGAGTCGGGCGAGCGACTGTCGGGAAAGCTGATTTTGATACCCTGAGACCGCTCTCGAGCGATTGGATTGGGCCGGGGCGCACCGCGTCCTATCGCGGCTTCCCCAGCGCCAGACGCTCGGTTAGGCTAGGGGGCTGCCTCGCGCCCGCCTGCCGGCCGCCTCCGATCCGAACCGTTCTTTCCGTGAACCGACGAGTCTTCGCATGAGCGATCCATACTTTCAGAAGTTGTTTGCCGAGCGGATTGGTGGTGCCAATTACGGCAAAGGGACGGCAATCTATAAGTTCGAAAAGATCAAGCGTGCCAAGCGCAAGGCGCTGGCCGATCATCCCGAGCGTAAGCTGATCGACTTTGGCATCGGCGAAAACGACGAGATGGCCCCCGCCTCGGTGCGGACTGCGCTGGCCGCCGAAGCCAATAAGCCCGAGAACCGAGGCTACGCCGACAACGGCATCGCGGCTTACAAGGAAGCGGTCGCCCGGTTCATGCAGCGCAATTTCGACGTGCGGTTGGATCCGGCCAGCGAGGTGAATCACTGCATCGGGTCGAAGACGGCGCTGGCCATCCTGCCGGCCACGCTAATCAATCCCGGCGACGTCACCTTGATGACCGTGCCGGGCTATCCGGTGGCGGGCACACACACGAAATACTACGGCGGAACGGTCTACGCGTTGCCGCTGCTGGCCGAGCACGACTTCTTGCCCGACTTGGATTCGATTCCGGCGGACGTTCTGCGCCGGGCCAAGTTACTGGTCCTGTGCTACCCGAACAGCCCGACCGGCAAACTGGCGACGTGCGATTTTTATCGCCGCGTCATCGACTTCGCCCGCAAACACGAGATCGTGGTCGTGCAAGACGCGGCCCACCTGATGCTGACCTACGGCGAAGAGCCGTTGAGCTTTTTGTCGGTGCCGGGGGCCAAAGAGGTCGGTGTCGAAGTTCATTCGATGTCGAAGGCGTTCAACATGATCGGCTGGCGGCTCGGCTGGGTCTGCGGCCACGAACGACTGGTGCAGGCGTTTGCCGACGTCAAGGACAATTGCGACTCGGGCCAATTCATGGCCATCCAAAAGGCGGCCGCCGCGGCACTCGACGATGCGTCGATTCCCACCGCCGTGCGTACGAAATACGAGCGACGGCTGAAAAAACTGGTGGCGGTACTCCAGCGCGTCGGCTTCGACTGCCGGATGCCCGGCGGAACGTACTTTCTGTACGCCCGCAGCCCCAAAGGGATCGGCGGTGGTCCGGCCTTCGAATCGGCCGAGGCGGCCAGCCAGTACTTGATTACGGAGCATTCCATTTGCACGGTGCCGTGGGACGACGCCGGCCCGTATTTGCGATTTTCGGTCACGTACGAAGCGGCCGACGAAGCGGCTGAAGACGCGCTGATGGCGATGACCGAAGAGCGGCTGAAAAAGATTCAGCCGGTTTTTTGACGCGCAAGGCAGCCGGCTCCCTCAATTCTCGAAAGCACGATTCCCATGAGCGCGCGCAGCACGAAGTGGTACCACGAACTGACGAGCTACCATTGGTTCGTGTTGGCCGTGGCGGCCCTCGGCTGGCTGTTCGACTGCCTCGATCAGCATCTTTTCAACCTTGCCCGGCGGCCGGCGATGATCGAACTGTTGGCCCCGTCGCCGGGAACGGCCCCCTCGGCCGAGGCGGTCGACTTCTACGGCCCGTTGGCCACCTCAATCTTTCTGATCGGATGGGGAACGGGCGGATTGGCTTTCGGCGTGCTGGGCGACCGAATCGGCCGGGCCAAGACGATGCTGCTCACGATCCTGCTCTATTCGCTGTTCACCGGCTTGAGTGCGATGTCGGTTGGGTTTTGGGATTTTGCTTTTTACCGCTTTTTGACCGGGCTCGGAGTAGGTGGCGAATTCGCGGTCGGCGTGGCGCTGGTGGCCGAGGTCATGCCCAACACCGCGCGCCCCTACGCCTTGGGCTTGCTGCAGGCACTATCGGCCGTGGGAAACGCCTCGGCGGCGCTGATCAACATCGGGCTGGGAATCGCCGCCGCGAACGGGGCTTTCGAGAAATGGGTCGTTGCCGGCCATAAGGTTCAAGCCTGGCGACTGATGTTTTTGATCGGCATTCTGCCGGCGCTGTTGGCGGTGTTGATTCGCCGGCGGTTGAAGGAGCCCGAACGCTGGGAAGCGGTCGCCGCCGATGCCGAGAAAGAGCAACGTGCCGGTTCGTTTCGCGAGTTGTTTGGCGATCCA
>DATJTR010000536.1:0-9077 GCA_035503215.1 Pirellulales bacterium | reverse complement strand
GCGGGCCATGTCCTCCAAGAGCCGATCCTTTTCCGCATCGGTGCGCGCGGCGCGTAGCCGGTCGGCTAGATGCTTCGCCACGTATTCGCCCCATTCGGGCCGCTGCTCGGCCACCCACCAGGCGGCCTCGCGCAGGCGGGCGTTCTTCGCATCAAACAGCGGCATGACGTCATACACCGTCAGATCGCCCGGATAAAGCTGTGACAGGGCCAGCAGTGCCGGTCGCTGCACGAAGGCGGTCGGGTCGGCCAGACCCTTGCGAATCGCTGCCCTATCGCCGATTTCGATCAGCGCATAGATTAGCGAATGCTCCAGTGTCCGATCCTTCCCCGCTTGCCCGCTGGCATCCAGCAGGGCCGGCACCGATCGGACGTCGCCGATCCTGCCCAACGCCTCGGCCGCCGACCGCTTCACGGGTTCCGGCGCACTGCTCAACAATTGCTCCAGCGCCGGCCGCGCGTCGCGGTCGCGCCACAAGCCAGCCACGTGCGCCGCGGCCTGTTGCACCGACTGATCGACATTCGTCAGCGCCTGCGTGACTAACTGCCGCGCCGCCGGATCGTCGATGCGGGCCAGCGCCCACACGGCCGACAGCCGCCCGGCCGGATCGCCTCGCTCGATCACCGCGGCCAGCGGGGCGAGCGCATCCTTGCCGCGCAGTCCCAGCTCCTCGATCGCCCGATCGCGCACCGCCGGCCGCTGGTCGCCGAGCATTTCGGCCAGTTCGGCGGGCGTGGCTTTCGACCAGAGAATTTTCGAGCCGCGCGGATCGCTAACCGCCACCGCTTCGCGCGGCCGCACGCGATAAATCGCCCCCAGCACGTTCGGCTTGTGGAACTGCGAGGTCGGGCAGCACAGCTTGTACCAGCCGCCGGTGTCGCAAACCAGCACCGAACCGTCGGCGTCGCAGATCACGTCGGTCGGATGAAAATCGGGCGATTCGCTGGCGAGAAAATCACGCTCTTCGGTCTTGTAGCTTGCACCGAGCCGCACCAGCCTGTGTCGCGTGACCTTGTGCAAGTTGAACTGGCACACCAGCAGCTTGCCGTTCAGTTCGTGGCCCACCAGTGGCGCATCGACGTACTCCAACCCAGACGCCGCCGCCGGCCCCAGGTGGGCCAAGACCGGCATCAATTCGCCGGTGCGCACATGCCCATCCAGCACGTTGTGCTGTTTGCCATACACGCCGCCGTAGATGGCGTGGATCAAGCCGTCGCGCTGGCCGCCCCCCGGCTGCACCAGAAAGGTGCAGGACAGGATTCGTTCTCCCTCCGGCGTGAACACCACGTCGACCGGATTGTCCATGCCGCCGGTCATGACGGGTTCGAGTCCCGAACCATCACGCCGGGCGCGAAAGATGTGGGACGCCCGCGTCTTCCAAGCGGGCCGGCCGGGCAGATCGTAGGTTTGCTCGGCGAACGCCCCCTTGCACCAATAAATCCAGCCGTCCCGGCCGGCATAGGGCCCGTGCAGATCGTTGGCACAGCCGGTCAGGGTTTTGCCGGCGAACCATTCCTCGCGCTTGTCGGCCACGCCGTCGTCGTCGGTGTCGGTCAGCTTCCAGATGCTGGGCGGAGCGGCCACGTAGAGCGAGCCGGCCAGCCACATCGTCCCCTCGGGAAACATGAGCTGATCGGCAAACACGGTCCGCCGGTCATAGCGGCCGTCGCCGTCGGTGTCTTCCAGCCGCAGCACGCGATGCGGCCGCTCGGCCAGTTGTTTTTCGACCGGATCGTTCGAGCCCGACGAATCGGCAACATACAGCCGGCCGAGTTCGTCGAGCGCCATCGTGATCGGCCGCTCGACCAGCGGCGACCCCGCCACCCGTTCGACCTCAAATCCATCGGCCACTTTTAGCTCGGCCGGCACTGCGGCGATCGCTGCTGTCGATGGTACTGCTTCATCGGCCGCAGCCAACGTGGCAATGGCCAACACAGCCCAAAGCAGCGGCAGAAAAAGGAACCGGCGAAGGATCATGGAGGGATTGGCATCGTAGGAGGACAACGCCCGGGGCGCGCCGCGTGTCGGCCATGCGCCTTTAGGATAGCGTGCGCCGAGGCGCGTCACCAACAAAAAACCGCTCCGCGAATCGTCCGACAATATACATCCCGTTCGCAAATCGGCCTCCCGCTCCGAATGCTCGCGCCCCGAAGACGCGGAGTGGAAGAAACCGCTTGAACCGTGCTCGGCCGAGGGCGATAATCAGCCCTGCACACCCAACAGGTGGCGCACGAACGAAAACGGTCCACCCGCGTTCACGCCGCGCGGCGGGCAACCGGCCCGCTGCTCTCCGCTCGCCGTCGCCGCGTCTGCTGATTCGATCCTTCCCCAAAAGCACTTCTCCGGAATCCGCCGATGTTTGCCTCTATTGTTCGCCGGCTCTTGCAGGCGGTTTACGCGCTGGCCGTCCTGTCTCTCGCGCTGGCCGACCCGCTTCGCGCAGCCCAGCCGGCCCCGCTCCGCGTGGGCGCCGCCACTGCCGAGTTTCCGGCCGACGACAAGATGCAAATCGGCGGCAACATTGCTCCCGGTTACGTTCAAGGGCAGGAAGGCAAGTTGCAGGCCGTGGCCACGGTGCTCGAGCAGCCCGGCTCGGGCAAGTTTGCCATCGTGGCTTGCGACGTGCTGTTCCTCACCCGGGCGATGATCGATCCGGTGGCCGAGCAAATCGAAAAATCGTGCGGCATTCCGCCGGCTCATCTGCTGGTGAACGCCACGCACACGCACCACGCTCCTTCGACGGTCCACGCCCACGGTTTCCAGGCCGAGCCCGAGTTCATCAAAAGCGTCGAGGCCGGCATCGTCCGGGCAGTCGAAGAGGCAAACGCTCACCTGACGGACAACTGCCGCTTCGCGTTCCAGCTCGAAGAAGAACCCGGCGTCGGGCAGAACAGCCGACTGCTTTTGGCCGACGGCATGATCAACTGGATCGGCTCCAGCGTGCCCATCGTGCGGCCCACCGGCCCGTTCGATCCGCAGTTGCCGGTCCTCTCGTTCCGTGGCCCCGACAACCAACTGATTAGCGTCATCTTCAACCACTCCACGCACACCATCGGCACGCTGCGGCCGGGCGTCCGCTCGCCTTCGTTCTATGGCCTGGCCGCTCAAGCCTTGGCGGAAAAGTGGCACGCGCCGGTCACGTTCCTGGAAGGGGCCTCGGGTTCGACTCATAATCTGAATAGTTCGGTCGCCGCCGCGATTGAAAAACTGGAGCGCGACGTCACCGCCGGCGTCGACGACGCCGTGGTGCGGCCGGTGCCGCGGATCGTGGCCATCAAGCGCCCCTTCACCTTCCAGGTCCGCACGTTCGACGAAGCCGCCGAAGACCGCAAGGTGAGCGACTACTGCTCGAAGCACGCCCCTGGCGCGCTCGACTTGTGCCTGAAGGTGTTTCGCGAGTCGCGGCAGGAGCTCAAGCCCGACCAGGGCAAGGAACGTGAAAGCTTTCTCCAAGTGATGCTATTGGGCGACGTCGCTCTGGTCGGCGTGCCCACCGAGTTCTTCACCGGGTTGGGCATGGAGATTAAACGCCGCTCGCCATTCAAGGAAACGTACATCGCCGAACTGGCCAACGATTGGATCGGCTATCTGCCCGACCGCGAAGCGCACGGGCTGGGGGGCTATCAAACCTGGATGGGCCTGCACAGCTTTGCCGAGATCGGCACCGGCGAACGGATGGTCGACCAGGCGGTGGCCATGCTCGAAGAGCTGGCCGGGCAAACCAAGCCCGCTGACGCGCAGGCCAGCCATGCCCAGCCCCCGGACACGAAGGCCGACAAACCATGACCGTTACGCACGCGCTGATTTCTCGTTCGCTGCTTGTGACCCTGCTGTGCGGCTGGGCCGGCATGCCGCGCTCGGCGTGGGCTGCCGACGCGGCCGCGCCCCAGCCGGCTCCGCTCCGCGTGGGTGCCGCCACGGCCGAGTTTCCGGCCGACGATAAGATGCAAATCGGCGGCAATATCGATCCAACTTACGTTCAAGGCCAGGAGGGCAAATTGCAGGCCGTCGCCACCGTGATCGAGCAGCCCGGCTCGGGCAAGTTCGCCGTCGTGGCCTGCGACGTCGTGGCCGTCACTCGGGCGATGATCGATCCGGTGGCCGAGCGAATCGAAAAATCGTGCGGCATTCCGCCGGCCCATCTGTTGGTGAACGCCACGCACACGCACCACGCCCCCGCGACGGTCCATGCTCACAGTTTCCAGGCCGAGCCCGAGTTCATCAAAAACGTCGAAGACGGCGTCGTCCGCGCGGTCGAAGAGGCCAATTCCCACCTGACGGACAATTGCCGCTTCGGCTTCAAGCTCGAAGAAGAGCCCGAAATCGGGCAGAACAGCCGCCAGCTTTTGGCCGACGGCATGATCAATTGGATCGGCTCCAGCGTCCCCATCGTCCGTCCCACTGGCCCGTTCGATCCGCAGTTGCCGGTCCTCTCCTTCCGTGGCCCCGACAACCGGCTGATCAGCGTCATCTACAACCATTCCACGCACACCATCGGCACGCTGCGGCCTAATGTCCGCTCGCCCTCGTTCTACGGCCTGGCCGCCCAGGCCCTGGCGGAAAAGTGGCACGCCCCGGTCACGTTCCTGGAAGGGGCCTCAGGCTCGACGCACCGGATGGGTGGCTCGGTCGCCGAGTCGATCGAAAAACTGGAGCGCGACGTCACCGCCGGCGTCGACGACGCCGTGGTGCGGCCGGTGCCACGAATCGTTGCCATCAAGCGCCCCTTCACGTTTCATGTCCGCACGTTCGACGAAGCGGTCGAAGACCGCAAGGTGAGCGACTATTGCGCGAAGCATGCCCCCGGCATGCTCGACGTGTGCCTGCGGTCCTTTCGTCAGTCGCGACTGGAGCTCAAGCCCGAGCAGGGCAAAGAGCGCGAAAGCTGGGTGCAAGTGATTCTGCTGGGGGACGTGGCCCTGGTCGGCGTGCCGGCCGAGCTCTTCACCGGGCTGGGCATGGAGGTCAAACGCCGCTCGCCCTTCAAGGAGACCTACATCGCCGAACTGGCCAACGATTGGATCGGCTACCTGCCCGACCGCGAAGCGCACCAGCTTGGCGGCTACCAAACCTGGATGGGCCTGCACAGCTTCGCCGAAATCGGCACCGGCGAACGCATGGTCGACCAGGTCGTCGGCATGTTGGAAGAACTCGCCGGCAAAGCGCCCCGGTCCGCGCGGCGCGACGAGCCCGCCCCGGCCAAAACGCGGCGCGTGCTCTACAACCTCGACGGCGACTCGTGCATGTGGACCAAAAAGGATTCCCGGCAGCCGGTACCGGTCACTGCGGCAGACATGAAGACCCTGGTCGACGAAATCGCCTATCCCGGCAGCCGAGTCGATACCCTGTTGGTCAACATCAACGCCCAGGTCACCTATTATCCCTCCCAGGTCGGTGACATGCGTGGCCGACTGAGTCCGCCGGCCGAGCGCGAGAAATGGCCCGCCTGGGAAAAACAGCGATTCGCCAGCGTCGAAGCGATGTTCGCCCAGGGGGTCGATCCCTTTGCCCTGCTGTTGGCCGAGGCCAGGTCGCACGGGCTGGAAGCGCTGCTCACCTACCGCATGAATGACATTCACGATTTCGAGTGCCTGCGCTGCAAGCTGTGGCAGGAACATCCGGAGTTGCGGCTGCCCGATCATCAGCCAGGGACCAAGTATTATCAGCCGGGGGTGCGGGCAGGATTCGACTTTGCCCACCCGGTCGTGCGCGACTACACCTTTCGGCTGATCGAGGAAGCCGTGCAGCGATATGACGCCGACGGCATCGAGCTCGACTTCGTCCGCGCGCCGATCTATTTCCAAAGCGGCACCCCATCCGAGCGCATCGCAATGATCGACTCGCTCGTCGAGCGAGTCCGCAAGATGCTTGACGCCGAAGGCGCCAAACGCGGCCGCCGGCTGACGCTCGCCGCACGCGTGTTGGCCGATCCCGACGAGTGCCGCCAAAGCGGCCTCGATCCGGTGGGCTGGGCCGAGCGGGGTTGGATCGATTTTGTCACCATCTCCCCTTACTCCGGCACGAAGTACGACCTGCCGATCAAGACCTGGAAGCAGCAAATCACCAGCGTGCCGGTTTATGCCTGTGCCGATTCGGCCGGCCCGGCTGCCAACTACTTGCTGGCCGCCGACCGTTTCCGCCAAGACGGAGCCGATGGCGTTTACCTGTTCAATTTCTTCACTCCGCGCGAGGCCTTCGTCGAGCCACCGTTCGAAGTCCTGGCCCATCTGGGCGATCCGTCGCCGGAGCAGGCCAAGTAAACGCATGCACCGCATTCTGGCATTCATCGTCGCCGCCGCATTGAGCATGACCCTGCTGTGCGGCTGGAGCGGCTTGCCGCACTGGGCGAGTGCCGCCGAGCCGGCTGCCGGCCTTTCCGCCCCGCTGCGCGTCGGAGCCGCCAAGGTCAATTTCGCTTGCGACGACAAGATGCAGGTCGGCGGCCATATCGTGGCCCAATACGTGCAGGGCCAGGAAGGAGAACTCCGGGCCGTGGCCACGGTGATCGAGCAACCCGGCTCGGGCAAGTTCGCGATCGTGGCTTGCGATGTGTTGTTCGTCACGGCCGAGATGGTCGATCGCGCTGCGGTGCAGATCGAAAAGTCGTGCGGCATTCCATCGGCGCATCTGCTGGTGAACGCCACGCACACGCACGGCGCGCCGAGCACCGTGCGGATTCACGATTCCCGCGCCGAGCCCGAGTTCGTCGAAAACGTCGTGACCAGCATCGTCCGCGCGGCCGAGGAGGCCAACGCCCACCTGGCCGACGACTGCCGCTTCCTGTTTCATCTCGGCCAGGAACCGAACGTCGGCAGCAACAGCCGACTGCTCATGTCCGACGGCATGATCTCGTGGGGCAACACGAACGATCCCACGGCCAGGCCGACCGGCCCCTTCGATCCCGAGTTGCCGGTGTGGGTGTTTCGCCGGCCCGCGGACCGGGGCAATCCCTTGGTGAGCGTCATCTATAATCATTCCACGCACACGGTCGGCTCGCTGCGGCCCAACGTCCGATCACCGTCGTTCTATGGGCTGGCCGCGCAAGCACTCGAAGAGAAATGGGGCGTGCCGGTCTGCTTCCTGGAAGGAGCTTCGGGCTCGTCCCACAACGGCGGTCGGCCGGTGGCCGATCTGATCGCCGACCTCGAGCGCGACGTGACCGCGGGAGTCGACCAGGCCGTCGAGCGGCCGGTGCCGCGAATCGTGGCCATCAAGCGGCCGTTCCGCTTCCGGGTGCGCACGTTCGACGAGGCGACCGAAGATCGAAAAGTGCTCGACTACATGCAAGCCCACGCACCGGGCGCACTCGACGTGGTGGCCCGCGTCTTCCGCGAGGCCCGGCAATTCCTCAAACCCGAGCAGGGTAAAGAGCGCGAAACGACCAACCAGGTGATCCTCATCGGCGATGTGGCCCTGGTCGGCGTGTCGGCCGAATTCTTTACCAGCCTGGGCATGGAAATCAAACGCCGCTCGCCCTATCCCCACACCTACGTCGCCGAACTGGCCAACGATTGGATCGGCTACTTGCCCGATCGCGAAGCACACCGCCTGGGCGGCTATCAAACCTGGATGGGCACGCACAGCTTCGCCGAAATCGGCACCGGCGAACGAGTGGTCGACCAGGTCGTCGGCATGTTGGAAGAACTCGCCGCGCAATATCCGCCCAGCAAACCGGCCGAGGCAAAAGCCGCCGGCAAGGGGCAATAGCCGCATGAATCGCATTCTGCCTCTGACGCTCGCCGCCACGATTCTGTCGCTGCTGCCGGCCCATGCCCCTCGCGCGGCCGATCCGCCGGCACAGGCTCAACCGGCACAGGCTCAAGCGGCGCCGGCTTCCGCCGCCGCCTCGCCTCTCTCGCCGGCCGACGAACAAAAAACCTTTCACCTGGCCGACGATGCACTCTCGATCGAGCTGGTCGCCGCCGAGCCCGAAGTCATCAGCCCGGTGGCGCTGGCTTGGGACGAAGCGGGCCGAATGTTCGTGGCCGAGATGGAAGATTATCCCGTCGGCCCCAATAAGGGGCGTATCCGCCTGCTCGAGGACCGCGATGGGGATGGCCGCTACGATCGCTCGACAGTCTTTGCCGCCGACGTGCCGTTTCCCACCAGCGTGCTTCCGTCCCGTGGCGGACTGCTGGTCACCTCGGCGCCCGACATCCTGTTTCTCAAAGACACCGACCATGACGGCCGCGCCGACGTGCGCGAAACGTTGTTCACCGGTTTCAATCCCGGCAATCAACAATTGCGGGCGAACGGTTTGACCTGGGGGGCCGACAATTGGATCTACGGCGCCAATGGCCGTAGCGATGGCGAAGTGCGCCGCCCCACCGATCCGCCGGAGGCGGCCGTGTCGATTCGCGGCCGCGATTTCCGCTTCCGGCCCGACACGGGCGAGTTCGAGGCGGTCACCGGCCACAGCCAGTTCGGCCTGGCGCGCGACGACTGGGGCGAGCGGTTCGCCTCGTGGAACACAATTCCGCTCCGGCACGCGCTGCTCGGGCCCACGCTGCTCGACCGTGCTCCGCAACTGGCCGACGTGGCCAACCGCGACATTGCCGACCCGGCCGACAACAACCGCGTTTTTCCGATCAGCCCCGCGCCGCAGACCTTCAATGCCGAGCCGGCCGATTTTTACAACGCGCTGTGCGGCCTGACGATCTTTCGCGGCGACGCGCTCGGCCCCGACTACACGGGCGATGCGTTCGTCTGCGAATCGCTGCGCAATCTGGTCCATCGCCGCAAGCTGGTGGCCGACGGCCCGACCTTTATCTCGAAGCGGGCCGTGCAAAGCGCCGACTTCCTGGCCTCGACCGATCCCTGGTTTCATCCAGTGTTCGTGGCCACCGGGCCGGACGGCGCGATGTACATCGCCGATTTCTATCGCCGCTGGGTCGAGCATCCCGAATGGCTGGGGCAGAATCCCGAACGCGAAAAAATCGATTGGCGCGAAGGAGCCGCACACGGACGCATTTGGCGCGTTCGGCTCAAAGCGCCGAGGCTGGTGGGGCTCGTGAATCCTTACGAGCGTCCCGCGAACCGGCCGCGTCGCGAGGCGCCCAAGCCGCCGCTGCTCAGCG
>DATJTR010000535.1:0-4977 GCA_035503215.1 Pirellulales bacterium | reverse complement strand
CAATTCCCGATTGCGCGGTGACCCCCGAGCAGCTTGTCGGCCTGGCGGCGGGCGTGCCGGGCGAGAGCCAGTATGCCCGGCGGCTGGCCGAGAGCGGCTGCCGCGTGGTCGTGCCGATGCTCATTAATCGCGACGACCACGTCGAGATGTTCGGCAAGCGGAAGTTTTTGTCGAATCGCGAATGGGCTTATCGCCAAGCCTATGAAATGGGGCGCGGGCTCATTGGCTACGAAGTGCAAAAAGTGCTCGCCGCGGTCGATTGCCTGGCCGCCGACACACCGGCGGACCGTGCAAAGATCGGCGTCATCGGCTGGGGAGAAGGGGGCTTGCTGGCGTTTTACGCTGGGGCGCTCGACGAGCGGATCGCGGCGACGGGCGTGAGCGGCTACTTCGACAATCGCAACGGACTGTGGCAGGAACCGATCGATCGAAATCTGTTCGACCTGCTCAATGAATTTGGCGATGCCGAGGTGGCCAGCTTGATCGCTCCGCGGAAATTGATCGTCGAAGCGGCGAAGGCACCCGAAATGGAAATCGTGCCAGGCGGTCGGGGTGGCCCGGGGCGAATCGTCACGCCAGCTCTGAAATCGGTCGCGGCCGAAGTCGAGCGGGCAAGCGTGCTGCTGGGCGGGCTTGGGCCGGGTGCAGGACCGACATTGGTCGGAGCCAAAGAGTCGGAGGCCGGCACTGGGGGGAAGGGTCCGTGCGGATCGGCCGCGGCGCTTCGCGAGTTTTTGTCTGCACTCGGCGCGAAGGCCGGCTTGGCGGACGCGGGCGAGCCGCCCCGTGCCGTCGCGGCACTGCCCGATGCGGCCGTGCGGCACCAGCGGCAACTGGCCGAGCTCGATCGCCATTCACAGGCGCTGCTGGCCGCCAGTCCGAGCGTCCGCAAGAAATTCGTTTGGGACAAATTGAACTATGAGTCGCTGGAAAAATACGAGGAATCGACGGCGCCATTACGGCGATATTTTTACGACGAAGTGATCGGTCGCTGCGACGAAGCTCGGCCGGCGCCGGACGTCCGCAGCCGCTGGATGGAAGAGACCGCACTCTGGACGCGGTACGAGGTAGTTCTCGATGCTCTGCCGGGCGTCATCGCCTATGGCCTGCTCACCGTGCCCAAAGGAATCGCTGACGGCGAAAGGCGCCCGGTCGTGGTCTGCCAGCACGGATTGGAGGGACGGCCGCAGGACACGATCGGCGAGCAGACTAAGGATTCAAAATACTACGACGCGTTCGCCACGCATCTGGCAGACGATGGTTTCATCACCTTCGCTCCGCAGAATCTGTATATCTTTGGCGATCGCTTCCGCAGCTTGCAGCGCAAGGCCAACCCGCTCGGGCTGACCTTGTTTTCAATCATCACCCCGCAGCATCAGGCGATCGTCGACTGGCTCAAGACCATGCCCCAGGTGGCGCCGGAGCGGATCGCGTTTTACGGCCTGAGTTATGGCGGTAAAACGGCCATGCGGGTCCCTGCGCTCGTGACCGATTATTGTCTGTCGATCTGCTCGGCCGACTTCAACGAGTGGGTCGAGAAGAACGTGTTGATTTCCTATCCGGCTTCGTATCTTCACGTTCAGGAATACGAGATGTTCGAGTTCGACCTGGGCAATACTTTCGATTATGCCGAGATGGCGGCGCTCATCGCGCCACGACCTTTCATGGTCGAGCGCGGGCATTTCGACGGGGTCGGCACCGATGAAGCGGTTGGGGCCGAGTATGCCAAAGTGCGGCATCTCTATGCGGCGCGGCTAAAGATTCCCGAGCGGACGGCGATCGAATGGTTCGTCGGCCCGCACAAAATCAACGGGAAGGGGACCTTTGAGTTTCTGCACCGGCAGCTATCGTTCGCTGGCGGCGAGTCGGCCAGCGCGGCGCGAGGAGCCGGGCGTTGAGCAAGCTGACTGACATTCGCGCGGTCGCGGCGAGGCTCTATTTTCTGCCCGTGCGATTCCGCATGCCGCTCAAGTTTGGCACCGAGGTCACGACCAGCGTGACGTGCGCCCGGGTGTGCCTCGAGGTCGAAGATCGTGCCGGCCGGCGCGGCACGGGCTGGGGCGAATCGCCGCTGGCCGTGCAATGGGGCTGGCCCAGCGAAAGCCCCTATTCGCTGCGCCACGAGCAAATGAAGGAGTTTTGCCGGCGGCTGACCGCAGCCTGGTCGACGAGCGACGTTTACGGGCATCCGCTGGAGCTGGGAGACGCGTTCCTCCGCGAGCGGCTACCAAGCCTGCACGAAGGCTTTGTCGCCGAGCAGGCCGTCCCCCGCGAAACCACCTGTCCGCACATGCCACACTTGGCAGCTTTAATTTGTCTCGCACCCTTTGATATCGCCCTGCACGATGCGCTTGGCAACCTTGCTGGCTGCGACACGTATCGAACGTACGGCCCGGATTTCGTGAAACGCGACTTGGCTTCCTACTTTCAGTCGAGCGCAAGCGCGGCGAGGTTCCGCGGCCGGACCGTGGCCGATTTTCTTGTCGCCGATCCGCCGGCCCGGCTGCCGGCCTGGCACCTGGTGGGCGGTCTCGATCCACTCGATGGCTCGGAGCTCAAAGGGGATGAGCCGCGCGACGGATATCCGGTGACGCTGGTCGATTGGATCGAGCGCGACGGACTGACCTGCTTGAAGATCAAGCTGCGGGGGAACGATGCCGGGTGGGATTACGCGCGGTTGGTACAAGTGGGCCGAATCGCCGGCCAGCGAGGCATCGCGCATCTCAGTGCCGATTTCAATTGCACGGTGACCGATCCGGCCTATGTTTGCGACGTCGTCGACCGGTTGCGGGTCGAGGAGCCGACCACGTTCGAGCGGATTCGCTATATCGAACAGCCGTTTCCCTACGATCTCGACGCCTGGCCGATCGACGTTCGCTCGGTAGCCAAGCGAAAGCCGTTGCTGCTTGACGAAAGCGCTCACGACTGGCGCAAGGTCGAGCAAGGTCGCGAACTCGGCTGGTCGGGCGTGGCCCTGAAAACATGCAAGACGCAAACCGGCGCGCTGCTGAGCCTCTGCTGGGCCAAAGCTCACGACATGCCCTTGATGGTGCAGGACCTGACAAACCCGATGCTGGCGCAGATTCCGCACGTGCGGCTGGCGGCCCATGCTGGCACGATGATGGGGGTGGAAACGAACGCCATGCAGTTCTATCCCGAAGTTTCGCGCCCCGAGGCCGCGGTTCATCCCGGCCTGTACCAGCGCCGGCAGGGGCTGATCGATCTGTCGACGCTAGGCCGCACCGGCTTCGGCTATCGCCTGGACGAAATCGATCGGCCGCTGCCGCCATCGGCGGCCGAATGGGGAAGCGACTGATATGGAACAACTGCCGCCCGAGAAACGAACCCGAGGGGCGTGGCTGGCGCTGGCCGCAGCGCTGTTGGGCTGGGGCTTCGACGGCATGGAAATGGGCGTGTTCCCGCTCGTTGGCCGGCCGGCACTGCGCGATCTTTTACATTCCACCGATGAGAGCATGGTCGGATTGTGGTATGGCGGTATCACGGCCGGATTCTTGATCGGGGCGGCCACCGGCGGCGTGCTGTTCGGCTGGTTGGGGGATCGGCTGGGACGCGTGCGGGCGATGACGCTGAGCGTTCTGGTCTACGCCCTGTTTACTGGGGCATGCGGCTTGGCGCAATCAGCCGGACAGGTGGCCGGGCTGCGATTCATCGCGTCGCTCGGCATGGGAGGCGAGTGGTCGCTCGGCGTCGCGCTGGTCATGGAGTTGTGGCCCGATCGATCGCGGGCGCTACTGGCCGGATTGATCGGATCGGTGGCCAACGTTGGATATATGTTGATCGGCATCGTCGGACTGTTTCTGACCGGCATGATCGCCGACGTCGGCGGGTGGCTTTCTGCCGCCGGATTGTCGGATGCGATCGTGGAGAAGCTGACCGCCAACCAGGGCTGGCGGATTTTGATGCTGGCGGGGGCGGGCCCGGCGCTTTTAACCTTTCTGATTCGCCTGTTTGTTCCCGAGTCGGAGCGTTGGCAGGAGCAGCGCGATCGTGGAGCCGCGTCGCACTGGGCGACCCAAGATCTGTTGGGCGTGCTCGTGGGAGCGGTGGCGGCGCTTACGATCGTAGTGTTGGCGATGTGGCAGGGATTGCCGCTTTGGCTGCGCGTGCTGGGAACGCTGCTCGGAGTCGTGGTGGCCGCGGCAGGATTCTTGTTTCCGGTGGCCCGCTACCTGCGCCGCTCCGAGCTGGGTCGCGACACGGCGGCTCGCGCGCTGCGGCCGACGATCGGGCGAATGCTGCTGGCGGCCGGGCTGAGCGGCGTGGCGCTGTTGGCCACGTGGGGATCGATCCAGTGGGCGCCGGTGTGGGCCGACCAAATGGCCGGGGCCGAAATCCCGTCGGCCAAAAGCTGGACGCAAGTCAGCTCGGCGTTCGGTGCGGTGTTCGGCACCGTGGTGGCCGCGCTGGCCGGAGACTGGCTCGGCCGGCGACTCACGTATTGCGCAATGTGCCTGGCTTCGCTCGGCTCGATTCTGTGGTTGTACCAGGGGCACGAGCACTACGGACCCGAGATGCTGGTATCAGTGGCCGTGGCCGGGTTCTGCACGGCCTCGTTTTACGGCTGGCTGCCGCTGTACCTGCCGGAACTGTTTCACACTTCGGTGCGCGGCACGGGCCAAGGCTTTGGCTTCAATTTCGGCCGCATCCTGGCGGCGATCGGCACGCTGCAGACCGGTAATCTCTTGGGCATGTTTGGCGGGAACTATCCGTTGGCCTGCTCGATCATGAGCGCCGTCTATCTATTGGGCGTCGTGCTGATTTGGTTCGCCCCCGAAACGCGTGGCCAGCCGCTGCCCGAGTGATGCCGCTCATGGCGTCGGCCGGATTGGCTGGCTAGAATCACGGTCGTGCGGCGGAATACTTTCGTGCCTGCTCGACGTCAGCGGAGATTGCCATGGCCGACGAACCTCAAAATTCGGGTTCCCAAGGTGCTGGGCCCTCGCCCGAGGTGCTCAA
>DATJTR010000534.1:0-6145 GCA_035503215.1 Pirellulales bacterium | reverse complement strand
CGACGAGCACGCCGGCGGCTGCAGCCGACCAGTCCAGCCGGACATCATAAAGGACGTTCGAGGAGCCAAAAACGCTGGCTTCGAAACCGTTGAGGCGAGACCCCATGTCGCAAACCGCACCGCGCTTGAAGTATTCCGCGCCGCGGCGCCGGTCTCGCTGGTCGAAGTCATTGATGCAGCGTTTAAGCAGTCCCATCGGATCCGTCCATGCGCCTGAGGCAAAAGTTCAGCAAGCTGCTGCAGCGGTCTCGCGTTCCAACCGCTTATCCGATAGCGTATCCGTGCGGCCGGGAATCGCAAAGCGCTTCGTCTGGCCGGGCGAGGCGCCCGATTTGCGCAAGAATTCGGGCCGCCGCCAGCGATGCCGCGGCCGTTGGGCTTTTCAACGGCGAGCGACTGCGGCAAACTGGTGTCGGGGGCATTGCGAACCACGCTGCTCATTTTTTTGCTCGGCCTCGGGCCGGAAGGGGGATGAACAAACCACGGACGCCGCGGGAACTGAAATCCTTCGAACCTTTGTCGGCATGCATTCGCTCGTTGGCGACGCGCGGAGCACGCGACGCGAGTCGAAACTTGTGGATCGAGGGGGCGCGGTCGTTCATCGCCGCTTGCGACGCGGGCCTGGAATTCGAGGCGGTGGTTTGTTCCCCCATTCTGCTCCGCTGCTCGGTGGCCGAAATGCTTGCCCGCCGGCTAGCCGCTCGCGGCATTCGTCGCTGGAAGCTTTCGCCGGAGCAGTTTCGCCAGGTCAGCATGGCCAGCCGCGCCTCGGGGATCGGGGCCATCGTCCGGCAGCGCTGGACACGGCTCGACGATGTGCCGCGCCGGTCGGGCCTCGGCTGGCTCGTCATCGAATCGATCCGCTCCCCAGGGAACCTGGGAACGATTTTGCGAACGGCCGAGGCCGTGGGGATCGGCGGCGTCATCTTTCTCGGCCCGCGGCCCGACCCGTTCGATCCGGCGGTGGTGCGGGCCTGCATGGGAGGAATCTTTTCGCTGCCGCTCGTGCGAACGAGTGCCGAGGCGGTTGCCCGCTGGGCTGAGCTGAGGCAAGTGACGCTCGTCGGACTCGCGCCGCAGGCACCGCGGCTGTGGACCGAATTGCCGACGGAAACCGAAGTCGGGCTCGTCTTGGGGGATGAGCGAAACGGTTTGTCCGTCGAGGCCCAGCGGCTGTGCGGCACTTTGGTCCGTCTGCCGATGACCGGTCGCGCCGATTCGCTGAACGTGGGGGTCGCGGCTGGGGTTGCGATGTACGAACTGGTGCGCCGATCGCTCGCGGCGCCGGCTTGATGCGGTGTCGAGCGCCGGATTTGCGGTGACAGTCGTCGCGGCTCAAGTCAGCGGTGCTTTCAAGCACAGAATCGGGGCGTATTGAACATGATCCTCTCGATCCGGTCTCTCATGGTGTGCGGCGGCCGGAAGCGGAACGCGTTGTGCTAATCGGCGGCCGACGATCACCTTGGCGAGCGATTTGGGGCGACTTTCAGGCTGCGAGCGAGCCGTCG
Organism: Pirellulales bacterium; assembly: GCA_035503215.1. Lineage (GTDB taxonomy): Bacteria > Planctomycetota > Planctomycetia > Pirellulales > PALSA-1355 > DATJTR01. Next base: position 4,637 of record DATJTR010000534.1, on the reverse strand, counting down.
TGCCGGCGGTTGCATAGGTTTCTTGTCGGCATTCCTGATACTCGTCGTCTCGACTTTGATAGATCGAGGGATAAACCGCCATGAATGAAGAGACAATCGATGCCTTCCGGTCTTCGGACCAGGCAACGGCCAGCGACTGTCGGACTTTTTCCGGTTTTTCCATGGGCCAAATCTGCGGACCGTCAGCCTGACAGCCGCGGTGCACACCCGCGCTAGTGCGATCCGGGGAGGAAACACTTACCCGGCGATCCCGCCCGCTCAGCCGCAACGCTACGGGCTGGCCGACGCCCTCCATCTTGCCGCTGCGATTGAGTCGGGCTGCGACGCGTTTCTGACCAACGACAACCAATTGGCCAACTTTCCGGACATAACGGTGGAGGAGCTTCCGTAATCAATGCTGGGGATCTCGCCGACCGCTCGCGGCGCCGATTTGATTCGGTGACGAGCGACGGTTTGGCGCCGCAAGCACGCCCTTCGGCGGACCTCAGGGACGTGCCACCCAGGGGCAGGAGCCGAGCGATGCGGCGGCAGCGGCCGACAGCTCTATCTGATCGACCTGAGCGGGGCTAGCTGACCAAGCTTGCTTCGATCAAACCGGCAAACTCCGGCACAAGTGGCACTGCTTCTGCTGGCGGCAGGATGCAGTCGACGCCCAGCGTGAACTTGAAGTGCGAGCCTGCGCCCGGCTGCGATTCGACCCAAATCTGGCCGCCGTGCCGCTCGGCGGCAGTCTGGCAAATTGCCAGGCCGACGCCGGTCCCTTCGTATTCGCTGCGGCCGTGCAGACGTTGGAAGGGGGCAAAGATTTGCTCGGCATACTGAGGAGCGATGCCGATGCCGTCGTCTTTCACGCCCAGCGTCCATGCCTCGTCGGCACGTTCGGCGGTGACGTGTACGTTGGGCGATCGATCGGCAATGAATTTGAGGGCGTTGCAGATCAGGTTCTGATAGAGCTGCGTGAGCAGGGTCCGGTCGCCGCGAACGATGGGCAAGGGATCGCGTGAAATTTGGGCCCGGGATTCCTCGATCCGCAGAGCCAGGGCTTCGAGGGCGCGGTCCACGCACTCATTGAGGTCGACCGTTTCCCAGTTCATGGCTGCCCGGCCTGCGCGGGAGAAGGCCAACAGGTCTTGCACCAGCTTTTGCATGCGGCGGGCCGACTCGATGATGTAAAACAGATCTTTCTTGGCCGCTTCGTTCAACTGCCCGCCGGCGTCTTGCTCGAGCAATTGGCTGAAGGAAATCAGTTTTCGTAGCGGTTCTTGCAGGTCGTGGCTGGCGATGTAGGCATATTGATCGAGCTGGGCATTTTTCTGCTCCAGTTGGCTGTTGCGTTCGGCGATCTGGTGCGTGCGGTCGACGACGCGCTCCTCGAGCGAATGGTTCAAGTCGACCAGTTGCTGTTCGGCCCGCTTGAGTTCGGTCACGTCCCAGACGATGCCTTGCGTGCCGATCAATTGCCGTTTCGAGTTGTGCAGCGGCACGCGGCGGGTGTGAGTGTAGAGCGTTTCGCCGCCCGCGGTCGAGCGGGCATCGACGGCATCGACGATTTGCCCACTGCCGAGGACGGTTTCGTCCTCGTGGCGAAACTTGTCGGCCAGGGGAGGCGCAAACAGTTGCGAATCCGAGCGGCCGATGATTTCATCGAGCGACTTGCCGAGTTGCTTGCAGAATTCCTGGTTGGCGAAGGTGTAGCGTCCTTCCTCGTCCTTGCGAATGATGCCCAAGGGGAGCGTTTCGACCAGCGATTGGTAGAGCAGCGTGAGATCGCGAATCGATTTCTGCGCCATCGCGTGGGCGGCCACCTCGCGTTCGTACCGCTGGTTGAGATAGACGGCGTCCTCGAACCCCGACAGCAGCACCTCCAACAACTGGTGCCGGCTGGCGTCCAGGCGAAATTCGGTTTGCAGGAAGACGACGCGGTCGGCGTCCGACTTGGCATCGAAGTCTTCGCCGCGTCGCAGGATACGGCCCAGTCGTTCGACGATCTCAGCCGGCTGTTGCCCCTTGCTGATGAAGCCGTCGGCTCCCGCTTCCAGCCCGCGTAGCACGTTCAAGGGATCGGCGAAGCGGGTCAGCAGCACGACAGGCAAGCGGGCCAGACGCGGTTCTTGCTTGACGCGGCGGCACAGCCCAAAACCGTTCTCGCCCGGCAAATGCAGGTCGGCCAGCAGCAAGTCGAAATCTTCCTGCATCAGCAGTTCGAGCCCTTGTTCGGCGTCGCACGCAACGTGGGCTTGCATGCCGGCACCGGAAAGAAAGAAGCAAATCTCGCGGGCTTCCAACGGATTGTCTTCGACGATCAGGATTCGGGCCATGGTTCTGCTTTCTCTTTGCTGGTCTTCAGGAATGGAAGAAGGTGTTTTCGTTGACGCTTGCCGGACGGTGATCCTTTAGCGATGGCACTGGGCGCTGCCGGCAAGTGGTACGGCGAAAGGCATATTGCAAGGCACTTCGGCGTGCGAAATCTCGGAAAGCACGGCCAACAGCTGCCGCATTTCGTCGGTGAGCTCGTCGAGCAGCGGACCGGCGGCCGCGAAGTCGCCGTCGAGGGCCGTGAGCTCGAGTTGCCGAGCCAGGCGGGCGACACCGCGGGCGCTGAGCGCGTCGGCCGAGCCACGCAGGGTGTGAGCCGCGCGTTCAATCGCCTCGGCGTCGTGGTCGGCGCAGGCTTCGGCGATCTCGCTGGCCAGCGGCGGCACCTGGGTGAGAAATCCGACGATCATTTCGCCGAGCATCTGGCGATCGTGCTGGAACCGCCGCAGTGCCGCCTGGTAATCGAACACCGCGGGATCTAATTCGATCGGAGGCGATTCGTTTCGGGGCGCCGCCGGGGCGGGCTCAACAGGTTGCGGCTGGGCTGCCGCCGGTAGCAGGTTCGGAGTGCTGGCGGACATGGCTGGGTATTCTTCGACCATGGCGTACAGCCGCTCGGCAGAAATGGGCTTGGTCAGATAGTTGTCCATGCCGGCTTCGAGGCAGCGTTCGCGGTCGCCACGCATGGCGTTGGCCGTGACGCCGACGATCGGCAGATGAGCACCACCCGATTGCTCGCGGCGGCGGATTTCGGCCGTGGCTTCGAGGCCATTCATTTCGGGCATCTGCATATCCATCAGCACGACGTCGAACTTCCTTGCGGCTACCTGCTCCAACGCCTCGCGGCCGTTGTTGACGACCGTCACTCGGTGGCCGCGGCGCTCGAGCATGGCCAGCGCCACGCGTTGGTTGAAATAGCCGTCCTCGACCAGCAAAACTTCGCGCGGCGCAATCGGGGCGCCTGGGACCGCCGCCAGCCGCTCGGCTGCTGGTGGATCGCCGGGACGGGCCATCGTCGTGAGAATGACCCCCAGCAGTTCGGACCGCCTGACCGGCTTGGCCAGGCAACGAGCAATATCCAATTGCCGGCAGCGTTCGGCGCACGAATCGCCGGCCGAAGTCAGCAGGATCAGTTTGCAAGGGTCGAAACGCTGCTCGGCACGCAGGGCGCCAGCCAGTGCAAAGCCATCCAGATCGGGCATCCGCAGATCGAGCAAGGCCAGCGGATAGGGCCGCCCGGCATCGGCCGCGCGGTTTAACTCGGCCAGGGCATTGTGGCTGCCGTCGATCAGCGTGGGCCGCAATCCGGCGACCGAGAGGATTTCGCCCAGGATCCGCAAATTGGTCGGGTTATCGTCGACCACCAGCACCGGCAGACCGGCGAGGTCGGCCAGCTCGCACGGTTGTGCTTGCGCCGTCGGCGGAGCCAGGCCGAAGACGGCGTTGAAATGAAACGTGCTGCCCTGGCCCGGGGCGCTTTCGACCCAAATCCGGCCCCCCATCAAGTCGACCAGCTGAGCACTGATGGCCAGGCCTAGCCCCGTGCCACCGAACTGCCGCGACATCGACGAATCGGCCTGGCTGAAGGCGGCGAAGATCACCGTTTGTTTTTCCTGCGGGATGCCGATCCCGGTGTCGCGAACGCGGAAGTGCAAGCGAATGTCGTGTTCGCGGCGCTCCTCTTGGGTGACGTCGAGCAGCACTTCGCCTCGTTTGGTGAACTTGATGGCGTTGCCGCACAGGTTGACGACGATCTGCCGCAGTCGGCCCGGATCGCCCAACAAGGCGCTGGGCAAATCGGGCGGGAGATGGCAAGCCAGTTCGGTCTCTTGCTCGGCGGCCCTCATGGCCAGCATTTGCATCGTGCTTTCCAAGTTTTCGCGCAGATCGAAGGCGATCGACTCGAGCTCGAGTTTGCCGGCCTCGATCTTCGAGAAGTCGAGGATGTCGTTGAGCAGTCGCAGCAAGGCATCGGCCGATTGACGGACGATGCCCAGATTCTCACGCTGCTCGGGCGAGAGCTCGGTGTCGAGCACGACCTCGGTCATGCCGAGGATGCCGTTCATCGGCGTGCGGATTTCGTGGCTCATATTGGCCAGAAAATCGCTTTTGGCGCGGTTGGCGGCCTCGGCGGCTTCTTTGGCCACCTGCAGTTCCTTTTTCGACCGAGTCAAGTCGTTGGCAACCACTTGCAGCTCGTCGTATAGTGCGGCGCGGGCGGCGGTGACTTCGGATTCGGCGCGGGCACGCATCGTTTCGAGCTCCTTGCTCTTGAGCTCTTCGATGATCCGCTGGTTTTCTTCCTGGTAGAACTTGCGCCG
>DATJTR010000533.1:0-10128 GCA_035503215.1 Pirellulales bacterium | reverse complement strand
TCTTCGACGATGTTTCGGCCGCTGCAAGCTTTGGTCGGGCCGGACGCGGCGATTTACGTCTGCGACTGGTGCAATCCGGTGATCGGCCACTACCAGGCCAGCTATCGCGATCCCAACCGGGATCATACGCATGGCCGCATCTGGCGACTGGCGTATCGAGGACCGGCGGCGAAACCGCCCGCCTTGCACACGATGACGCCGGCCGAACTCGTCGGCCAACTTGTCTCGCCGGAACGCTGGGTCCGCCAAGCGGCCAAGGAACTTTTGTATCGCCGGCCGACCGAGACGGTCGTGCAGGCGGCCGACGAGCAATTGGCGGCAATCCTGGCCGACGACAAAAACATTCTGCCGGCGAAGCCCGAGCGCGGAGCGCGTTATTGCGGCACGCCGGCCGATCTGAAAACCCAGCGCGAGCATTTCCTCTATGAATTAATGGGCGTGTTCGCCGGGCACGAGGCGGTGCGGCCCGCGCTCGTCGAGCGGCTACTGAAATCTTCGGAGGTGGGAGCGCGGGCGTTTGGCACGCACATGATCGGCTTGTGGGTCGCCGAGCTCACGGATCCGCTGGCCATGCTGCGGCGAATGGTGGCCGACGAATCGCCACGCGTGCGAATGGAAGCGGTGGTGGCGGCCGGCTATCTGCGCACGCCCGCGGCGGTCGAAGTGGCCACGCTCGCCCTGCACAAGCCGCACGACGTCCTGATCGATTACGCGCTCACCGAAACCGTGCTGGCGCTGAAGAGCGAGTGGTTTCCGGCGCTGGAGCGGGGTGAACTGTCGTTCGACAACGAGCCGGAGCGCGTAGTGTTCGTGCTCAAGGCCGATCCGGCAGCCGACGTGACGAGAATCGCTCGGCGATTTTCCGAGCGGCCTGAGCTGACCGACGACGCCCGGGCGCCGCTGTGGGCAATGCTGGCCAAGGCGGGGGATCCGGAAGATCTGCGCTATGCGCTCGATCATGGCGGGCGCTATCCGGCAGTGCTCGACGAGCTGGCCGTGGCCGCAACGCAGCGGAATAAAGTGCCACCGGGAGACCTGGCCGGGGCGCTGCGGCCGCTGGTGACGAGCGATGACGAAAGGCTGCGGGCCGCCGCGATCGGGCTGGCCGGCGCCTGGCATTTGAATCCGCTGGCGGCGGAGATTCGGGCCGAGGTCGATCGCCGCGGATCGAACGCCTGCCGCGTGGCCGCCATCGCGGCGATCGCTCAGATCGAGGGGCGGGCGGCGCTCGCGCTGCTCGCGCCGCTGGTGGCCGCAAACAATCCGGCCCCGGTGCGCGGGGCGGCAGTGCGGGCGATCAGCGGGCTCGATCTTCCGCTGGCAACGCGCCTGGCCGTCGAACAGATGGCGGCCGCGACGAGCGAAACGGAAATGGCCGACGTGCTGTTGCCGATCGTCAATCGGCAAGGGGGTGCCAGCCAGTTGGTCGCGGCACTGGAAAACGTGTCGCTCGGCGCCGATCAGGCCAAGCTCGCCCATCGGACCCTCTCGGCCACCGGCCACGACGAGCCGGCACTCACCGCGGTGCTGAACCGCGCCCTGGGAATCCGCAGCGGGCCGAGCGAATACGATCCGCAGTTGATCGAACGCCTGGCAGCGGCCGTCAACGGCCAAGGGGACGCGCGGCACGGGCGGGAGGTTTTTCTCTCGAAGCTGGCCAATTGCACGGCCTGTCACAAAGTGGCCGGCCAAGGGGGGGAAGCGGGGCCCGACCTTTCGGTCGTCGGCTCGGCGCTGCCGGCCTCGCAGATCATCGAAGCGATCCTGTGGCCGAACCGGCAAGTGAAAGAGGGATTCTTGGCTACCCGCGTGGTGACGGCCGACGGCCAGATCTTTACCGGCTACAAGGTGAAGGAGACGCCAGACGAGGTGCAGCTCCGCGATATCGCGACGCGCGAAATCCGGCGGATCGCCCGTGAAGATATTGAGGACGTGGCGGCGGCCGGAAGCATCATGCCGGCCGGGCTGACCGCCGGCATGACCGACGCCGAATTTCGCGACCTGGTGCGGTATCTTTCGGAGTTGGGACGCGGGGCGAGGTGAAACATGATTGAGCTTTTTTGTCTTGAATCGGAAAGGCGCGCTGCCGCCCGGGGCACGGCCCCGGACGCGAGTGCCCGCTACCGCGGGAGCGGGTTTCGCCGCCCGTGCCGGGCGGCAGATGTGCGGAGGAAATGCGGACGATGATTTTTGGGAGGAGAGGAGGAGCGGAAGAACGCGTTCGGGGAGATGGCAAAAATCGTTGCCAAGCGGCCGCCAGGGCATCAGAATGACGGGAACGGCTGGGTTGGCGGGCCGGCCGGTGGATTGAACTTCGATCTCAGGCTCGAGAACCTGCCATGCGAATGTTGATCGCTGCGCTTGCGCTTCATCTTTGGGCTGCTACTGCGCCGGCCGAACCGTCGCTGGCTTGGCCGCAGTTTCGCGGGCCGGGGGGCTCGGGCGTCGCCGCCGGACAAAAGCCCCCGCTTGAGTTCGGGCCCGAGCGGAACGTGCGCTGGAAGATCGACGTCGCGAGCGGCTCGTCTTCGCCGATCGTCGTCGGCGACTTCCTCGTGCTCACGGCCTTCGACAATGGCCGGCTGTTCACGATTGCCTACCGCCGAGCCGACGGCCAGGAAGCCTGGCGGGCCGAAGCGCCGGCCAAAACGATCGAACATTTCCACATCACCGAGGGAAGTCCCGCCGCTTCGACCCCAGTGACCGACGGCGAGCGGATCGTCAGCTATTTCGGCTCCTGCGGGCTGGTTTGCTACGACCTGGCCGGCCGTGAGCTGTGGCGCTACGAGTTGCCGACCGCCACGACCCCGTTCGATTTCGGCAGCGGCGTCTCGCCGATCCTGGTCGATGGGCTGGTGGTGCTCGTGCGCGATGAGCTGCGCGGGTCCAAAATCCTGGCCATCGACGCCACGACCGGCCGGCCGCGGTGGGAAAAAGACCGCGAGTCGCGCTCGGCGTTTTGCACTCCGGTGGCCTGCGAAACGGAGAGCGGCAAGGAAGTGGTGGCGGCCGGTCACGGCAAGATGATCGCCTACGACGCGAAGACCGGCGACGAAAAATGGTGCGTCGTCGGCATGCCTTCGTGCGCGTGTGCCAGCCCGGTCGTCGTCGACGGCACGCTGTTCTTTGCCGGCTGGTCGCCCGGAGACGACGTGAAGCCGCCGACGTTCGACGCCATGATCAAGGACGCCGAAGAAGAACAGCAGGGCTATATCACGCCCGCGGGGCTCGAGCGGATGTTTTTCAAAGGAATGATGGATGGCCCCGACTTCAACCACGCCACGGCTCGCGGGCCGGAAGATTTGCCCGGCCGGCTGAAAGGGATGTTCACCAGCCACGACTGGGACCACGATGGCCGCTTGAGCCGCGACGAATGGGACGAATCGGTGCGACTTTTGGGCAGCTCGAAGAACAGTGCCTTCGCCTTGAAGCTCGGCGGCAGCGGCGACCAGACCGATCAGGTGCTGTGGAAGCAGAAGAACGGGCTGCCCTATGTGCCGTCGGGCATCGTTTACAACGGGCAGTACATCCTGGTGAAGGATGGCGGCGTGGTGACGATCTACGACGCCGCGTCGGGCAAGCAGACATTCGCGCGCCGGGCCGCCGCCAACGGCCGCTACTACGCTTCGCCAGTGGCGGCCAATGGCTTCGTCTATTTCACGTCGTTGGACGATGGCGTGATCACGGTGATGCGAATCGGCGAGGACAAGCCCGAGGTGGTGGCCAAGAATCCCGCGCTCGACGAACGCGTGGCGGCGACGCCCGTGATCGCCGACGACACGCTCTATGTCCGCACGGCTGGGCACCTGTACGCGTTCGCCGAGAAGCCGTGAGGCGGATAGGGGTAGATAGCTGCTGGAGTTCCGCGCAAATGTCGGTCGGTCAGCGCATCATACGTTTGCTGCTTGTCAGCGGCATTTGGGCGGCGTTGATCGCCGCCGCCGGCTTTGCCGCGCAAATGCTGATTTGGTGGGCGGCCCCGGACATTACCGTCGTGTCGATCGGGCATGCGGTTGCGCCCCAGCACGCGATCCAGCATTCCGCCTACATCTTCGTGCTGGTGCTTGCGGGCATTTTCACCCTGCGCGCCCCAGAGTACATCGTGCGGCCTTTGCTCTTCGGCGAGGAAACGCCGAGCAGCAAACCGGTCCTAGGGCCGAAGCGCTGATCGGTTCCTGAAAGAGAAAAGGTGTCAGGAACCAAATCGATTATTGGTTCCTGACACCTTTTTTGAAGATCACCCGAATATGCCGCGCTTGCCCAGGGCGGCGACCGCGTCGGCCTCGCTGCCGGCGATGTCGAACAGCTTGTTCAGGTTCGTGATCTTGAAGACTTCCATCAAATTGGGGCAGATGTTGCAAAGCTTGAGCTTGGTCTTGTCGGCCTTGCAGCGTTTGTGCAGCGGCATGAGCTTGCCCAGCATGGCCGACGACATGAATTTGACGGCCTGAAAATTCACGACCAGCTTGTGGTTTCCGCAAGCCTCGAAGGCAGCTTCCAAGAGCTCCTTGCCGGTTTCGTCGATGACGTTTTGATCAACCAGATTGCTGATCAAGAGCGACGCCACGAGCACGTCGTCGCGGTCCGTAAGTCGTAGGTGCTTGTAGGCCACAGTGGCACGCCTTCGCAAAAAAGAAGAGACTGGCAACCAATCTCAATTGGTCCACAGTATATCTCAAACAGCGGGAAAAAAAGAACGCCGCGAATCACCTCGGCCCAGGCCCGATGCGACTCCAGCTGAAACGGCCTGCGCCGCCACTAACTCGGCGGACTCCGCGTCAACTGGCAGGCGACTTTCCATGCTTCGCGTGGTTCCATACCGCGGTGGCGGCACAACATCTTGGCCGCCTCCTCCGGCAAGCCCGACGCGGCGAGCAGGGAAATCTGGTTGTCGATGTCCACGTTCGGTACGTCGCGCACCTGGGCCGTGCCGATGGACACAAAATACCGCAAAACTTCGAGTACTTTTTCCAACTTGGGAGCCGTCTGGCTGCCAAGCATGGCCCAAATCAGGCGAATCTCGGTCGCGGATAGCAACGAAACCCGGTGGGCCATCCGTTGAGGTCGAATCCGCAAACGCGAATATTTTGAGGGCGGCTGCATGCGCCGGGCGTTGATTGAAAAGATCTCAACGAGCGCGGCTCGCGGAGGGTCGCGCAGGCGGATCACCAGCGATTCGATTGTTTCCGTTCGGCACCTGAGGCCCGAGTGGTAGCCGAAGAGCCCGCCCACGGGCACTCGAAGAATCTCCGTGTCAGGATGCACCTCGGCAATTTCGTGGTAATCCAGCTCGACCAGACAGTCGTCGCCAGTAACGCAGCGGTCCTGATAGGAGCGCATGTTGACGACCAGACCGGTTGGACGAACCCAGGCAATCCAGCTCGTGGGAAGAAAAACGGAACGCAGTTCAGCGACGGCCATCGGCATCGCCCCGAGCCCTAAAAGAGCCGCGAATGCAATCCCAAGGATCGACGCACCAGCGAACAACGTATCAACGATGGATCTAGCTTGGTTCTCGCCCGACCAAAGTTGCCAGGACAAGAACGTGACCACCGAGAGGATGAAGAGGTAGAAAAGCGTGATCCTGCGGACCATCGACGATCGTGACGGCCGACAAACAAGCCCTACTCCCGCGGGCGTGAGTTCCGAAAGCCGTTTCAGCTTCATGAGCGGGAATGAAAAACTTTTGCTAGTAGAATTGATTCTGCAGCGGAAAGGCTTCAGGAAGCGAATCGGCTATCGGTTTCTGAAAACGTTCTTGCGCCCGCAGTATATCGCGAGGGATAGGCGACGAGGACGCCTCGCGTCACGACGGCCCGGGAAAAACAACTGGGGCCGGAGATTCTCGACACTTTTTCAAATCGGGGCAACTAACGAAAGCGTATCACGCCCAAGAGCGCGAGCACCCCGCATACCGTGAAGAAGGCGCCGCAAATCACAAACCCGACGGTCATTTGCTTGACCGTCGCCGGCCCATATCCCCATCCGAGCCAACGCTGGTTCCAATCCGACCTGCGCTGAGCATATTGCCGAGCACGTACGATCATTAGGATTCCATACGCAATGAGGAACAGCGGAATCAGTATCTGGCGCATCATGGCAGAGACCGTTCCAGATCTATGTCGACGAGGCGTTGTCGGTCGCACCGCGGCGAGAGATCGCCGGCAACCGATTGACGTACCGCCAACTTGCGTCGCCCACTTGACTACGGCTCGTACACCACGCGAAACGCGTTGCAGCAGTCGCGGAACGACGGGGGGTCGGAGCCGCGCGAGGCCGAGCGGAGGAAGATCGGCAGGGCGTAATAGCCGCCGCCGCGTGCTACCCGCTTCTCACCGCTGCCAGGCCCTTTGGGATCTTCCGCCGGCGATTTTTCGTAATAGTGCGGATCGTACCAGTCCGCGCACCATTCCCAGCCGTTGCCGTGCATGTCGTACAGTCCAAAAGCGTTGGGCTTGAACTTGCCGACCGGCGAGGTCCAGCCATAACCGTCGTGGCCTTCGAGATAGGGGAACGCCACGCGCTTGCCGGTCGGGCGGCCCGACGCGGCGAACGCGGGGATCTGCAAATTGGCCGTGGGAAAGAGGGCTTTGCGGTCCTGGTCGGCCGCGTTGCCGTGCTCGACGAGCTGTTCGGGATCGTTGCCGAACGAGTAGCGGGTGTCGGAGCCCGCGCGGCAGGCATATTCCCATTCGGCTTCGGTCGGCAGGCGATAGAGGAGGCCCTCTTTTTCGCTCAGCCAGTGGCAGAAAGCGACGGCGTCGTTCCAGGAGACGAACACCGCCGGCTCGTCCATGCCGATCTTCCAGCCCGGCGACCAGGCCCGAAAGCGATTCGACTGCACCGGCTTTTCGGTTCCCGCGGCGGCATACTGGGCGCCGGGCTTGCCGTCGCGCTCGATTTCGGTTTTGAAGCCGGCGGCGTGATAGAAGAGCAAGAACTCGCGGAGCGTGACTTCGTGCTCGGCCAGGTAAAACGCCTTGCTGATCCGCACCTGGTGCCGCGGCGTTTCGCCTTCGAGCCATTTGGGATCGGTCGAGGGGCCGAAGAATTTGAGCGTTTCGGCCGGCTCCTCCTCGGCCCCCATCATGAATTCCCCCTCGGGAACGAGCACCAGCTTCATGCCCAGCGAGTTGGTGACCGTCTCGATCGCGGCGGCGGGGCACACGAGCACGCCGCAAACGATGGCCGTGCCGGCCAAGAGAACGCTCGACAGGGAAGAAAGCGTGGGCATGATGGGCGTGCCCCGGGGTTGGTGCGAATGAATTCCGGCGATCCGCCAGACCGGCCAGCCGCACGATTGTAGGCCACCCCGCTCAGGCTCGCAACGAGCCGGGTGGTCGCGGTCGCAAGGCCGGCCGAAGCGCGACGCTTTCGACCACCTGCCGCGGAAAACGGGGCCAAAAGCGCACTCGGGCGCTTGACACCACTGACCGCACGGCTACCGTATCGGCAGAGCGCGACCGGGGCGGTCCCGGCAGCCGCTGGGCGAAAAAAATACGTCGACCTCGGCCGTGCAGAAATTGCGCGGGCGGAAGGCAAGCGACGACGTCGCATGGGAAACCGTTAGGAGTTAATGATGAGCGGGCGGAACATTTTCTTCGTGGCGATCCTGGCATGTCCCGTTTGCCTGGCCGGTTGTGGCGGACCGGCACCGGCGGGCGGTGATGCTTTGAGCAGTTTCGGCGCGTCGGCGGCGTTTGCGGCACCGGCCGCTGCTCACGACATGAAGCCGGGGGCGGCGGCGCTGTTCGTCGATGGCACGAATGGCGACGACACGACCGGCGTGCGGGGGCGCTTGGACAAACCCTTCGCCACGCTGGCCGGCGCGTACGGCGCCAAGGGAGTCGCGGCGGGGGATATCATCTACGTCGGGCCGGGCACCTTCAAGATCGGCACCACGCAACTCATTCCCGACGGAGTGAGCGTGTGGGGAGCCGGCCAGGGGGTGACGAATATCGCCTATACCGGCACGGGCGGCCTGCTCTTCCAGCCAGGCAGCAACTCGCTGTTCGGCAACCTGTCGATCACGAACGGCACCGGCAACCCGATCGTCAATTTCTTTCCTATCGGCTTCGCCCTGGGCAGCGGCGGCAGCAAGAAGATCAGCACCGACGTGACGGTGATGAACCTGACGATTTCGACCTTCAGCGACGGCTTCTTCTTCAATGGCAACGGCGTCACCACGACGCCGATCTATTGGAAACTCGTGAACTGCACGGTTTCGACCTCTTGGGATTGCGTGACGATCATTCCGGCCGACGACAACGCGCCGGGCCCCAAGGCTGCCTGGCCGTTCCGGCTGGACCTGGTGAATTGCTACTACAACACCAAGTTCGTCGACAAGTCGGCCCTCAACTGCCGCGGGCTGCACATCGAAGGGCCGATCGGCTATGGCGGGCCGGTGGTCCGCGATTTTGGCGGCGTGTTCAGCATCGACGGCAATCCCGCCGACCCAAAACCGACCCACGCCGTATCGGCCACCAACGTGACGATCGAGCTGCACGGCTCGACGATCTCGTCGGATGGAGCTTCGCATTTGTACGCGAGCGGGGCACACGGGCTGATCAAGGTCGGGCCCGATTCCGATTTCGACCCGAAGAGAATCACGCTGGTCGATGGCGGCAAGGTGGCCGGCTATCCTTCGAGCACCTGGACGCCGCCGGCGGCGAAGTAACGGACAGCGTACCGCCTCGGGGTTCGCAATCCGCAGCCACGTCCGCAAAGCTCTTCCCCACAGCCCTCGTTTTTTAAGGTGCCATGATGTCGCGGGCGATTCGATCAGACGCTGTGCGTGCTACCAAGGCTTGGCCGATCTGGCTGGCGGCGCTGTTGGTCACGAGCGGTTGCGGCCAACCGCCTAGCGCCCCGCAAAAGGCCGACGGCCAGGCCACGTCGCAGCAAGCCGGGGCGAGCGAGCCGCAGGCCGCGGCGCCCCTCACGCCCGGCGACGAGGCGATTGCCGATCTCGACACGGCCGAAAAGCGGGCAGGCAAGGGCATTCCCGAGTCGGCCCTGATTCTGGACCTCGGCGGCACCGTGCGCACCTACGCGGCCACGCTGCCATTCGCCTTGGTCGAGGAGCAAGGCGAGAGCGTCGTGCTGCTGGGAGGCGAAAAAGGCAAGCTTTGGGTGTCGGCCAAACTGTCTGACGCGGCCGGAAAGACGATCGGCGAAATCGAAAAGAACCAATTGGTAAGGGGCGACGCCAACTCGCTGCGCATCGAGCAAACACCGCACGCGCTCTCGGTGTATGAGGACGGCAAAAAGGGAGATGGGGCGCAGGACGGTAGCGCCCGCCGCCTTCTGGCCGTGCGGTTTTTGAACCTGGGGGCGGTCCGCGTGTTCAGCGATTTTCATTCGCCGCGCGGCGTCGAGGTCGTCATCGACGAGCAAGGCGTGCAATTCGGTCACGATCGGACTTTGGCCAACACGGGCATGAACGGCACCGGATTGGTCCTCGATCCGCCGGCGGCCAAACTGGCGGCCGCCGAGAAGATGAGCAAGCTGGACGGGAAAGCCGACACACCCCCCGCGGGCGATGACGCAACGGCCGACGCAGCTGCCCCTAGTGGCGACGTGGGAGAGGCAATGACCGCGGCGGCCCAGGCGTTTTTGGCCGCGCTCACGCCGGAAGAGAAGGCCAAGGCGGCGATGAAGTTCGACGACCCGGCCCGGCTCGATTGGACCAACATTCCCAAGGCCGAGCGAAAGGGCTTGCCGATCCGCGACATGAATGAGGGCGAGCGGAAACTGTGCCACGCCCTGTTGCGTGCGGCGCTCAGCCCGGCTGGCTATGCGAAGGCCGTCAAAATCATGTCGCTGGAAAACAATCTCCGCGAGGGAGAAAAGAATCTGAACACCGGCTGGGACCGCGACCCGGGCCGTTACTATTTGACCATTTTTGGCGAGCCGGCGGCCACGGGCACCTGGGGCTGGAGCATTGAAGGGCATCACCTGTCGCTGAACTTCGTGCTTCGCGACGGAGCAGTGGTGAGCGAAACGCCCAGCTTCTGGGGAGCCAACCCGGCCACGGTGCTCGTCTATGTGCCGGGCGGGCCCGAGCAAGGGACGCGCACGCTGGGCGCCGAAGAGCAGTTGGCCTTCGACCTGGTCGGCTCGCTCAGC
>DATJTR010000532.1:0-2229 GCA_035503215.1 Pirellulales bacterium | reverse complement strand
CGCTCGGCGTGGCGACAATGCCCGTTCCGAAGTGATAATGCCAGAGCCGATTGACCGCCACGCGCGCGGTGAGCGGATTGCGGCGATCGGTGATCCAGTGGGCCAAGGCAGTTCGTCGGCCCGTGCTGTGGGGGCTGAACTCGACCTTTGGATCGTCGCTGGTCGAGCTGTGAAACCGCGTTGCGCTCCAGCTTGCGCCGGCGAGGGGCGTAAACGAATCGGTCGGTTTGATCTCGCCTTCGGCCGCGGCGGTCGCCTTTTCCAAGGCCGTACTGGCTTCCTGGAGCGTTTTTTCGGCGGCTTCGCGTTTGTCGCTCGCCGCCCGATGCAGAGCTTGCTGGGCCACTGCCTGGTCGTGCCGTGTTTTGGCAGCTGTGGCGCGTCGCTCCGCCCGCACGGCAGCCAGGGATGGTTCGTGCTGCAGCGTTTGTTCGGGCGGGCTGGCGCGATCGGCTGCGCTCCAAAGGGCCTGCTCGGCCGTGCCGCGGCGTGCGACGCTTTCCAGCTCGGCGCGAGCGAGGGCCAAGGCAGCAGCGGCGACATTCCACTCGTCTTGAACGTCGGCCAGGGCAGACCTGGCGAGCGGCACGGCGGGGTCGAGCACGCGAATCGTCACGTCGTGAAACACGGCGATGGCATCGAACGTCACCAATTGCAGCGCGCCATCACGCCGCGGCAGCGTGGTCTCCCAGGCGATGAGCGGCTGGCCGTCGAGCGAGGCATTCACCAGCGAGCCCCGTACTTGCACGCGCAAGGTGTAGGCCCGATTCAACTCGATGGGCACGCTCCGCCGCGCGGCACCGTCGGGGTACTGCCACGACCCACCTTGTCGAAACGCGGCCTGGATCTTGGAACCGCCTGCCAGGGCACTGACGTAAACATTCTGCTCGCTGTCGGTCGCGGCCGTCGGATTTGCCGGATCGCGCTCGTTGGCGTCGAACGAGAGGCCGACGCTGCGATATTGGCTGCCGCCGAGAATCGTGAACCGCACCGTGGCGTCGAAGTCGCGCGGCGGCTGGTTCAACAGCCGCAGCGCCGACCACGCGGCCCCGTCCTGGTTTTGCACCAGCCGGCCCGGCTCGTGAGCCCACAGGCCGCCAAACGATTTCCAGCGGTCGGCGTCGAGCGTAGCGAACTGATCGGCAAAGAACAGCGAATCGGCTTCGATCGGCGGCTGCGGCACATCGCCCGTGGCTGTGGCCGTGGCTGTGGCGATCTGCGCGTCGCCCTGTTTGGCGACGGCCAGCTTGGCCTCGGCCTGTTGGAATTCGGCATCGGCGATTGCCAGGCGGCGCTGGCCCGCGGCCAGGTGGGCATCGAGCACCCAGGGGCGCCGCTCGGGCTGCCAGGCTTCGGGCGGAAGGGAAACCGGCTGAATGTCGAGGTCGGCGAAAGCCAACAGGGCCGGTACCCCCGGCGCGATGAGTTTGGACGTGTCGGGATTTTTTTCGTCGCCGCGGACATAGAGATACGTCGGCACGTCGGCCGCTCCGTCGAACGCGCGAGGAATTCCATCGCGCGTGAGGTCGGCTTCGCCCGGCACGACGTCTACGCGCACCTGGTAGGGTTCGAAAAACGCCCGCAGGCGATAGTAGTCGGCCTGCGGCACCGGATCGAACTTATGGTCGTGACAGCGGGCGCAATTCATGGTCAGCCCCAAAAATCCCTTGCTGACGTGCTCGACCGTCTCTTCCATCCATTGATTGCGATTGAAGAGGAAAAAATTCCGCGCCAGGTAGCCGGTCGCGCGGAGTTTGTCGAGGTCGTTGGGATGGAGCTCGTCGGCGGCCAGCATCAGCCGCAGCATTTCGTCGTAGGGCGTGTCGGCGTTCAGCGATTCGACGATCCAGTCGCGCCAGTGCCAAATGTGCTTCTGGCTGTTTCGCAGTTGGTCGTCCAGCCCCCACCAGTCGCTGTAGCGCCAGACGTCCATCCAGTGGCGTGCCCAGCGCTCGCCGTGGCGCGGGTCGTCGAGCAAGCGCTGAGCCGTCCGCCCGTACCAATCGGGGGACGCGTCGGTTTCGCAGGCGGCGATCTCGCCGGCTGAGGGCGGAATGCCGATCAGGTCGAGATATAGCCGGCGCAAAAGGACCAGCCGGGGCGCCTCGGGCTGGGCGGTCAGCTCCTGTTTACGCCGCTGCTCGGCCAGCAAGACATCGATCGGATTTCGAGCCGCCGCCGACTCCTGGGGCGGGAGGGGTGGCCGCACGATGGGTTGAAATGCCCAAT
>DATJTR010000531.1:0-4756 GCA_035503215.1 Pirellulales bacterium | reverse complement strand
CCCGGCGATTTGTTTCGATACCGAGTTCGTGTCGGAAGACACCTATCGGCCCGAATTGTGCCTGATCCAGGTGGCCGTCGGCGAGCGGCTGGCGGTGATCGACACGCTGGCCGTCAGCGACGTCACTCCCTTCTGGCGCTGGCTGGTGGCGCCGGGGCACGAAACGATCGTTCATGCCGGCCGCGAGGAGATGTTGTTTTGCGTCGATGCGGTCGGTCAGCCGCCGACCGGGCTGTTCGATTTGCAGATCGCGGCTGGGCTGGTCGGCTATGAATATCCGGCCGGCTACGGGGCCTTGCTGTTCAAATTGCTGGGGGAGCGGCTGGAAAAAGGTGAAACGCGGACCGACTGGCGACGCCGGCCTCTCAGCCAGCGGCAACTCGTCTACGCCCTGGACGACGTGCGGCACCTGCAAGCGATGCGGGAGGAGTTGGGCAAAAGACTGACGGCGCTCAACCGCGTGCCCTGGCTGGATATCGAAACCGCCGCCTGGCAGGACGACGTGCGGGCCACCCGCGGCCGCGAACGCTGGTGGAAAGTGTCGGGCATCTCGGGCCTGCCGGCGCGGGCCCTGGCCGTGGTGCGGTCGCTGTGGCGGTGGCGCGAGCAAGAAGCTCAGCGCCGCAATTGCCCCGCACGCCGAGTGCTGCGCGACGATCTGATCGTGGAGCTGGCCAAGCGCCGCAGCGCCGAGCCGGCACAGATTCGGGCCATTCGCGGCATGGAGCGGGGAGACCTGCAACGGCAACTGCCGAAGATCGGGGCGGCGATCGGCGAAGCCTTGGCGGTGCCGGACCGCGATTGCCCGAAACCGCTGGTCCGCGACGTGCCGCCGCAGATCACACTCTTGGGTCAATTCATTTCGTCGGCCTTGAACAGCATTTGCCGCTCGGCGATGGTGGCCCCCAGCATGGTCGGCACGGCCAGCGACGTCCGCGATCTGGTGGCCTATCAAATGGGCTACGTACAACCCGGCGACGAAGTGCCGCTCTTGGGCCGGGGCTGGCGGGCCGAAGTCGTCGGCCGATTGATCGAAGATCTATTGGCCGGCAAAGTTTCCGTGCGGATCGGCGACCCGCACTCCGATCATCCGCTGCTGTTCGAGCAGACGGAGAAGAAATAGGAGTCGGGGCTAAGGCTATCGGCCGGGGGGGATATGCACGCGGAAATTCCGTCGGAATACGACCTGATTGCTCCGTTTCTCGCAGCAAACTGTCGCTCCCGCTGGCAGACGCTCCTCGCTACGGCAAAGGGTCGCAAGAAATTGAGGGGTAGATTGTCCAGTCTCCGAGATCTCGACCAGCGGCTGATCAGGCCCGTCCCCGCCGACCGGCAGAATGTCGATGCGATCGAGGGAGTCATGCGGTCTGCGGGCGCGCCTGCCGACTGCGAGTGCCACGTTCTCTCGGAGAACCCCGCAATCGACGGAAAACGAATGTCGCTGCACGAAGCGCTCAGCGAGACAGTCGGCTTCGGCTTTGGCACGATTGTGCTCTGCCTCGGGCGGCCGGTTGGCTATTACGAGGCGGAAGGGCCCGGACAAAGATTCATTTTGGCGCGGCGCGAACGAAGCTGACTAAGACCCCGCGCGGCGGCGCTGAAACCGTAGGTCAGGCCTTGGCCTGACAGCGCGTAATTAGAGGCTGTCGCTGGCGGAAAGGGAGGCATGTCAGGCCGAGGCCTGACCTACGAAACGCAAGCACGTTTGATCCACGGCGTGTCATGCTGAATACGAAAAAACCCAAGGCACTGTTGTCGTGGAGCTCGGGGAAAGATAGTGCGTGGGCGCTGCACGTGCTGCGGGAACGCGGCGAGGTGGAAGTCGTCGGGCTGGTGACGACCTTTAACGCCGCCTTCGACCGTGTGGCAATGCATGGAGTGCGCAGGGAACTGGTCGAAGCGCAGGCACGGCTGGTCGGCTTGCCGCTGTGGCCGGTGCCACTGCCTTGGCCTTGCACGAACGACGAATACGAAGAGCGCATGCGAGCGCTCATCGCTCAGGCTGTCGAGAGCAAGACCACCTACTTCGCGTTCGGCGACCTGTTTCTGGAAGACATTCGCAGCTATCGCGAGCGGCAATTGGTCGGCACGGGCATCGAGCCGATTTTCCCGATCTGGACGACGCCGGACGACACCGCCGAGCTTGCGCGGCGCATGATCGATCACGGGTTGCGGGCGACGTTGACCTGCGTCGATCCGCGAAAACTTTCGCCAGAATTTGTCGGCCGAGAATTCGACCATGCGCTGCTCGACGAACTGCCGCCCGAGGTCGATCGCTGTGGCGAACGGGGCGAGTTTCACACGTTCTGTCACGCCGGCCCGCGGTCGGCAGAAAGGATCGCGGTCAAGACCGGCCAGTCCCTCGAACGCGACGGCTTTTGGTTTGCCGATCTGTTGCCGGCCGATTCCGCTGACGATTTGAATTGCGAAACCGAGGCCTAATTCAACTGGCGTCGGGCGGTGGCTCCGTCGCGATTGGCCGGGTTTGATGATATTCGCAGCGAAGCATGGGCTGGCGAGGGTAGCGCGGCAAGGCCGAGTTGGTCGACGAAAGCTGACAGAGCAAGAAGCGGGAGCCACGGGGCGTGACGATCTCGCGCATCCAGCCGCACGAGTCGCAAAGGTTTTTTGGCATCGACGGCTCTCGATCGGGCGGCGGGCTCACGCGTTCGTGCCGCCGTCGACGGTCAGGTTCGCGCCGGTGATGTAGGAAGCGTCGGGGCCGGCGACGAAGGCCACCAGCGCGGCCACCTCGTCGACCGTGCCGTAACGATGCAGGGCCGTGTTGGCGATTTGCGGGGTGGCCCATTCGCCGGCCGCGGGATTCAGTTCGGTGTCGATCGGGCCGGGCTGCACGTTGTTCACCGTGATGCCGCGGTCGCCGACCTCGCGGGCCAGACCTTGCGTGAACATTTTCACCGCCCCCTTGGTGGCCGCATAGGCAGCCAGGCCGGGGGTCATGTTCCGCTCGCCGACGCAGGAGCCGATCATGATGATGCGTCCGCCGTCGGCCAGGTGCTTGAGCGCCGCTTGCGTGGCCACGAACACGCCGCGGAGGTTGATGTCGATCACTCGATTGAGCTCGGCGAGCGTGGCTTCGACGAACGGCTTGGGGATGGCCGTGCCGGCGTTGTTCACCAGAATGTCCAAGCGGCCGAACGCGGCGACTGTTTTTTCGACCGCCGCTTGCACGGCAGCCGCGTCGGTAGCGTCGGCCTGCAGGGCGATCGCCCGCCCGCCGGCGGTTTCGATCGCTTTTACGACCGTGGCCGCGGCGTCTTTGCCTTGGGTGTAGGTGATGGCGACCTGCGCGCCGTCGGCGGCCAACCGCCGGGCGATCGCCGCCCCGATGCCTCGCGAACCGCCGGTGACGAGTGCCGCCTTGCCAGTGAGCTTTGCCATGTTCAGATTCCGTTACTGTGAGAGGGCGAGATCGAGGCCGATCGAATTCCTTTCCGGCACCGCCATTGTACCGGCGCGGGCAAACCGCGTTGCGCTTCGGTTCGATAATACGGCGTTGACGACTCAGCCGAATCGACCCGCGGGATCAACCGTCAAGAACAGCGAGGCCATCATCAAGATCAGAGCAGCGATCAGCAGCCCGACGAGAATGCGGCGCCGCATGGAACTTCTCCTGCGTTCATTTGGCCGGGGGGAGGGCCTTGGCTACTTCGGCGGCCGTGGCGACGGTGGCCTGCTTGGACAACACCGTGTCGATGAGCAGCCGGTGGACCTCGGCGTCGGGATCGGAACAGCAATCGCCGACCACCACCAGATTATAGTCGGCGTCGGCGGCGTGGCGGACGGTCGAAAGGATCACGCCGCTGGTGGCGATGCCGGCCAAGAGGAGCGTTTCGGCGTGCAGAGCCTTGAGAATCATTTCCAGGTCGGTGCCGAGGAAGGCTCCGACGCGGTGCTTGGTCACGACCACTTCGCCCGATTTCGGCGCGACCGCCGTGTGGATTTCGGTGCCGGGGCTGCCGGCCGAAAACCGGCCAGAGGCTTTAAGGCCGCTGAAGAGTTTGTTTTGTGAGTTGATCTCGGGATAGCCCGGGCGGAAGCCGACGACCACGTAGACCACCGGCACGCCGGCAGCGCGGGCGGCATCGATCAGGCCGGCCGTGCGGGCGAGCAGGGTTTTGGAGTCGGTGGCAAAGCCCTCGACGATGGCGGTTTGAAAATCCATCACCAAGAGGGCCGTGGTTTTTGGATCGAGAGCGAGCTTTTCGCTGGCAGCGTCGGCCGCGTCGACAGCTCGGGCGGCCAAGGAAAAACCAGCCGCCAAAGCGCCGGCCACGAAGCCGCGTCGGGTGACGCTCGTGGGGAAGAAGCTGCGGCAAGCATCGTCGTTCATCTCGGATCCTCCCAGCGTAGGTGGCTTACATCATTGGCTGCCGAACGGGCGGCGCCGAATGAAACCAGCGTGGGGATCGCCGGGCGATTCGTCAAGGCGGGGCGGGCGTTGCGCAGTGTCACAAGCCCGAAGCGCTGGGCGAGGGGCTGTGGACGTGATGCCGAGAATTCGACCACGAGAACGCGAATTCCCTCGCGGGTACTCGCCGCAGGCGGGTGGCGTCGGGTTAGTGAGCGTTGGCACGCCGCGCATGAACACAAGCCCGAAGCGCAAGTTTTGGTGTTGCGCTATTTTGGAGCTAGCAGGTCGGGAATTGGGCTTGGGAAAAATGGCGAGACTCCTCACAACGACCAGATCATTGAATTCTCTCCAGCCGAGGAAGGAGCCTCGCCATGGTTATGG
>DATJTR010000530.1:0-5230 GCA_035503215.1 Pirellulales bacterium | reverse complement strand
GATTCACAACAGCGTACTGGCCGATCATTGCGAATTCAACGACATGGGAAACCGCGCGGATTGAAAACCGGGTGTACCGCGCGGTGACAGGCACTGAGGGCGAGCGGCCCGCTACACGTCGAGGGTATTATTGATAGCTAGGTTTGCAATGGGCTCGTTGCACAACCTCGAACGCCCTGTTTTCAGGGCTTCCGTTGGTCGCCCTTCGGCCCATTTGCCGCCACGGAATCAATAGAAGGCGAACCGTGGCGTACGCGCTTCGGTCCGACACACCGCAGCGGCCGGGCACCGGTCGACGTGGCCGAAGCAGCCCAAACGGGTTGTGTACGGAATCGGTTGCCACAGCGGAACCGTTGGAATCTCCGTCGTCGCTATCCGCCATCAAAATCCTCTTCCCAGATCGTGCGGTAGCCGGCGATTTCCTGAAAGTAGTCCAGCAGCGCGGCGTAGAAGGGGTGGCCGCCGAGCGTGGCGCTGTCGCCAATCACGATCAGCTTCCGCCGGGCACGCGTGAGGGCCACGTTCATGCGGCGGGTGTCGGCAAGAAAACCAATTTCGCCTTCGCGATTCGACCGCACCAACGAAATCACGATGGCTTCTTTCTCCCGCCCTTGAAAGCCATCGACCGTGTCGATCTCAGTCGCAGCGTCGGGCACTCGCTCGCGCAGCC
Source organism: Pirellulales bacterium (assembly GCA_035503215.1). Classification (GTDB taxonomy): domain Bacteria; phylum Planctomycetota; class Planctomycetia; order Pirellulales; family PALSA-1355; genus DATJTR01. The sequence continues at coordinate 4,560 of DATJTR010000530.1, read as the reverse complement.
AGCGCACCTGGGCGGCATACGGCGAGATGACCGCGATATCGCCCGCGGCCACGCCAGACGCCAGGAGCTGCTCGACTTTGCTGAGCACCAGGCGTCCCTCGGCAGGATTCGAGCGGCTCGAGCCATCGATCTCCGCCTCCTCCGTGCAATCGGCCCCGGCGGTGTCGATGAACGTCATCGGCTCGTCGGCCAGGGGCGATGACGCCACGCCCGAGAGATGCGAGAGGAGATGACCACGCACCGAATCGTGGGCGACGAGCGTATTGGCATAGAACTGTGCGGAAGAAAACCGCATGATCGCTGCGTGCATGCGATATTGAACGTCGAGCTGGCGGGTAATCGCCGTGCCATAGGTCTCGACCAGCCGCTGCATCATGCTGCGGGCCAACCCCTCTTGGCCTGCGTCCTTCGAAACGACGGTTGGCGGCAACTGGCAGTGGTCGCCGGCCAGCAGAATTCGCTTGGCCCGCAACAGCGGAATCCAGCAGGCGGGTTCGGTCGCCTGACAGGCCTCGTCGACCACGACCCAATCGAACCGGCGGTCGCCCAGCACGGCGTCGTCGATGGCCGTCGTCGCACAAACGACTTCCGCGCTGTCGAGCACGTGGTCGATGGCCTGCTGCTCGAGCTGCCGCGATTCGATCTTGAGTGCCTTGGCTTCGCGGCGCATGTCTTGCTTCGCGCCGCGGGCCGGTTTCGCCCGCGTGTATCGGTCGGCCTTTTTATAGAGAGCCTCGGCGTCTTGCAGCAGTTCGCGGACGATGCGCATGTTTTCGTGTTTGGCGACGATCGCATCCAGCGTGTGCGTGCGCAATTCCTCCTTCACCCGCGCGGGATGGCCGACACGCACGACGCGATCGACCGAGGCAGCCAGGCGTTCCAACAGGTTATCTACGGCCGTATTGCTGGGAGCGCAGGCCAGCACTTTTTCGCCCCGGGCCACGGCCTGGCGGATGAACGCCACCACGGAGGTCGTTTTGCCCGTGCCGGGCGGGCCGTGGATGATCGCGACGTCTTCCGCCGACAGGGCGAACCGAATCGCCTCGCGCTGTGCATCGTTGAGGCCGGCGCTCAGGTGTTCGTCCAACGTTTCGCCAGCCCGGCGTTCGAGAAATCGAGGTTGGCGGAGCTTGGCGTTGGTCGGGTCGAGCTGGCCCAAGACGATTTGCCGCAGTTCGGCCAGTCGGCCGCGGGCCAGGCTTACGGTCTGCAGCGCCAGCCGCTCGCGATTGCGCGAGACTTCGTCGCCGGCGAGATCGAGATCAAACACGTCGCCGGACATCCAATGATCGACGGCGACCTGAATCGAGCGATTGTTGCGCCCGCTCACCACCCCGTTCTGGGGCGACTGATCGCTATCTTCGGCCGGCGAAACGACCACGGGCGAACCGACTCGCAAGCGGTTCCAGGGGAGATTCAGCGTGCGGTTGCGTTTGACGAACGTGAACAGATGCCGGCCCCCCAGGCCGGTCGTGTGGTCCTCGATCGCCAGATCCAGGATCGTCTCCCCCGTCCGCTCGGCGGTTTGCCGGGTACGGGTCAGCCGGCGCTCGGCCAGCTCTTCCGCCTCGGCGGCCGATTCCCAATCGAGCCAGCGATAGAATCGGTCGAAGTAGTTTTCGCTAGGAATGGGCTGCCTCGACTGGGGGCTCGTTCAAGCTGGATGAACCGGTGCGGTTGACCATCGGAAAGAATGATTATGAATGGTGAGGGCCGCACTTGCCTTCGCATATTACCGTACTCCCCCAGAGGGGCGACAGGGCATTGCGTGCGTCTGCGGGCCACTAGGTGCGTCTTAGTTCCAACATCCCGACTCACGCGATTGCGCTACGGACGACGCCCTAGGTCGCAGGGTACTAGCTGCCGTAGACCCGCTCGTGCCCTTAGCAACGATGGGCGCCGAGTTTTGCCCCCCCGCCGTTCGTTTCCGCCCCGGCTCTTGCGAACTGACTGCCGCGGATCCGGTAGAGGGTGAGAGGCGAGGCGTTCGCCAGTGGCGGCTCGGCCTCTCGTGGCAGTGGCGATTTCGAGCACGTGGCAACGCACGTCGCGGATCCGGTAGAGGGTGAGAGGCGAGGCGTTCGCCAGTGGCGGCTCGGCCTCTCGTGGCAGTGGCGATTTCGAGCACGTGGCAACGCACGTCGCGGAGCAACAGCCTCAGCTCCAGCGACCGCTTGTTTTTGTTCGCGATATCATGCGGGGTTGCGTCGCACTGTCTGATGCACGCTATGCCGAAGCGGACAACTCTCTTCAGGTTCGAAAAAAGGATGCGCCGCCGGACGCTCAGCCGATCACCCCGACTAAGCCGATGACAAAGTCGGCTTTCTTTTGCAAAAGGTTGCGCTGCATTTCTGAAAGATCGGCTTTTCGTATCGCAGCCATCATGGTCGCCACCGACTCCAGCACACCATGCCGGGGAATCGTTTCGAAAACCGCGGACGCGACCTTAGCGCTATCGCGATTTCCGATGACAGCAGCGGCAAGAGACTCCACCCCCTGCAACGCGTTGTAGAGCGAACTGAATCCCCCCAACATTGGGTCGAAGGTAACAGCGATTGATTGGTGCGCGCCGCTAGTGAGCGATCGCATTTCGTACAGAGTGGTATTTCCGCCTCGTTCATACATTATGAGTACATACGGCCCTGACTGTGGCGCGGAAAAATCATAGTGTCCATTCGCGCGCTCCGTCGCCGTGGATACACGGCCGTTAGGCTCGATGATTTCAATTACCAGCTTGGAAATACCTTTCCCTTTATCGTCACTCACCTCCAGTTCGCACGTACTCGCGTCTGAGGGCGTTTGCGCGTGGCAGTTCCGCTTCTGCAGCAACGCAAAAGACAACACCAACACGAGGCGATTGAGCCAACCACGGCGTGACATTTTCACGGGCTCTCCAATTCAATAGAAAGGTCGCGGTTCAAGGTCGTTAATAACGCGGATATTTCCATGTCGCAAACGATCAAGCCGGAGACGCGGTCGTCGGCGTCGCCCAACGGTATTCTGATCTTCCGCAGACCGGCCTCCTCCATGGCGACCAAAAAAAAGTTACCGGAAGGCGTCGTCTTCTCAAGAAACAAAAACAAACGCGCGTCTTCCAGCTTGCCAGTCAGCTCAAAGTGCAACGTCGCGGACTGGTGAGGTAAGCCCCGAGTAAGCACCCCAATTGGCTCGGTGGTCAACGTGTAGGCGAATCGTGGCGCGGAGGATTGCTGCAGCACCGGCCTTAGCGTCGGCAACTTCGCAGCCCAGCTTTCAGCACTATATGGTTCGGCGCCCGAGACGGCGAGCTGGCCTTGTGCTGCCACGGCCTCTTGCAATCGGTCGGCGCGACCCGCGTTAAAAGAGATTAGTGCAACTGTACAGAGCAACACCGAGAGCCCGACGAGAGCGCCCGCAATTACCCAGCGGTATTTGTACAGGAGCCACTCCCGAATCCAGCGGGGAAGTAGGACACCAAGCTCCTGTTGTTTCTTCAGGAGGTGCGACGCGCTTAAACGACGTTCCAGCTCCTCTCGCTTGATCGAGTCCAAATCCTCTGGGCGACCGTGAGCGGCACCGGCGCCCTCGCCGCAGTCAACTGGTGCCCACGATAGGCCCGTCAGATCGACCGCTGCTTCGTTTTTGGCGTGGACCTGCTGTGCCACCAAGTAACCTTGTCGATACAGCACGAGAACTTCTTCACGGCTGAATCGGTCAAATTCGGTACGAATTGTTCGCAGAAGCTCTTGCACTCGCGCGGAGTGGTTTCGCGGACGGCCGGCAAAAAAGCGGACCTCTTCGTGGACGGAGAGCGGCCAGACGGTAATTCGGCGCCGCTGAAAGAACTTTGCAGCCCGATCGCTATCCATTTGTGCAAGTCGATTGCCTTGTGTGTCAGTAACTCGCATTGCAAGCGCGAGCAACGAATTATAATCGCTGCCCACCTCCGTCGGAAACTCCCGTCCTGCATCGCTCAATATAACCATACGGGTTGCTGGTTCTTGCATGGAGCCGCTCTCATAGAGCGACTGCATATACGTGACTCCGCTATTGTCGTAGGCTCCGCCGTCGGTAAGCAGGTTCATTCCGCTCGCGTCGCCGGCGACGAGCGGTACCGGGGAAAAAATAGGTGGAAACGCGGACGACGCTGCGACGGCCCGAACGATTTCTTGATGCCCGATACCCTGAGATTCGGCATAAACGCGCAGAGCATTGATGACGTTTGAGTGACGTTCACGGTCGTCGGCGGCGGGGATTACAAATCCGTCCGGCGTATATGCGCATGCGCGTCCGGTATTCAAATGCGTCGCTAAGATATGCACTCGGGGGTAATCCTTCCGAACCTTCAGCGTGTCGGCCAGTTGATCCCATCTATAAAGCGTGTGATTGTCCCCAACGAGGGCCCGCCTGTATTCAGCAATAAGCTGTTCGGAGTCGAGCGGCTGGGCGCGTAATACTCGCGCCTTTGATTGGCTTAGGATCACTCCGCTCACGTCGCGGTTCATGATTGTGTCGACAAGTTGGCAGACGCGGCGGCGGAAGACGTTTTCGTCGGCGCCGACGTAGTCATCCCAATACATC
>DATJTR010000529.1:0-5856 GCA_035503215.1 Pirellulales bacterium | reverse complement strand
CCCGCGCGCAAACCACATCGACGCCTCCTGCGGACGGCGAACTCGCGAGAAGAACAGGTCAGGATTCTGCTCCCCACTTCTTCCCGCCCAGGCTCAGGCGATCGCCAGATCGAGCAACAGCACTTCCACGGGCTGTCCCGTGCGCATCGTAAGGACCAGGCGGTTGACGCCATCGACGGGCAGTTCTGCCGGCACGCTCCAGCCGCGAGCCGTTTCGCGCGTCGCCAACATCGATGGATCGCGATTCGGATAGGGCTCGGCCAGATCGTCGGTCGGCGCGAGCTCCTGGCCGTTGAAGGAAGCCGTCAACTGCGCTTCGCCCATCGGCTCTTTGCTCTGAATCCGCAACTTACCAGTCTTCGTCCAGCCGCCCGTCGGCGGCGCCATGTCCAAGCGGAACTCGGCCGATTGCGCGGGCCTCAGTCGCTTGGACAATTGCCGTGCCACGGGCGGTTCGTTCCAGACGCTCGCCAAAATATAGTGCTGCGGCTGCCGCGCCAGCCAGGCCCGATCGCCGAGGTGCGGAAACACGTGGAACGGCGGTTCGCGGAACGGGCCGCGCCCCTCACTGCCATGCTGCCGAAAGTAGACGAAGTTGAACGTGCTCACCCCTTCGAGTCCGCGGGCATACGCCAGATGCGCGGTCGTATAGAACTGCTCGTCGGTGGTGCGGCGAAACAAGAAGTTGTCGCCTGGGGTCTTCTTCAGCGCCGGACCGACGCACGTCGTATGAGTCATCTCCGCGTAAACCGCCGAATCGGGCAACAGCCGCTTGATCGCCGGCGCGTCGGTCTGCTGCTCGGTGAAGTAGTAGGCCGAGAGATTGAACATATCCACCCCCGCGTCGGCGAACGCTCGCACGTCGATTCCCAGTCGATCGTGGGCTTCCAGATAGCAAGGAATGCGTACCGAAAGCCAACGGCGCTGGCCGGAGGGCGTGTTGTCGTCCAACGTCCGCCGCACGTCGCGGACGAACTGGTTCATGATTCGGCCGCGCTCTTCCGACGTGGTTTCGCCCTGCCGAAAGAAGCTGGGGAACCGCAGAAAGTCGAGTTCGAACCCTGCCAGGTCGTATTGCTCGATCAATTCGCGGATATAGCGGAACTTGAGCTCGCGCACTTCCGGAATCTGCCAATTCAGCGGGCGCTGCTTCCAGTCTTTCAGGTCCGTGCCGATCCGCCACTCGGGATGCTCGACCAGCGTAGGGCACAGCACGGCCCAGCCGAATCCCGAGTTCCGCTCGCGCGGCGAATCCATGAGTTCGCGACCATGACTGTCGTTGAGCCGAAAAGAGATGAACGGCTTAAGCCCCTTCTCGCGGCAGCGGCGGACGAACACGTCCACGATGTCGCCACCGCCCGCCATGTACTCGGCGAATCCGTCCACACTCGGCTCGCTGCCAAACTGCTCCTTCATGAAGCGCACGTGCTCGGCGAAGGGATACGCCTTGCTCTTCCACCAGGGCACCCAGCCATAGCCGGGCTGAAGCAGGTGTACGTCGATGCCCATGCCGGCCGTCTCGTCCACCGATGCTTCGAGCATTGCGGGCGTAAACCGCCCCGACGGCCACTGAGGCGTGGTAGCGCTGCTGACGGTGGTGGGCAGCGCGTTATACGGACTGGCGCACGTCAGGATGTTCGTCGTGTCGTTGCTAAACAGCACCTTGAACGGCGCTTTACCACGCGGCCTCGCAAGCGGCGCGGCCGGTTTGGCGTCGTCGGCCGCTTCAACCCATGCCGGCATCGTCAGACCGCACGCGCCGGCGGCCAGCGTGGTGCGGAGGAATTGCCGTCGCGTGCTGTGGAAGCTGTCGGCCATCGCATCTCCGGAAAATGGATCACGAGTTCCAAGGCTGGCCCGCACCGCTTCTCGACGTCCGGCCCCGGCCGCGCTCATTCGGCCGAATCCGTGCCTTTATCGTTGTCCTTGTCCTTCCCCTTGCCTTTGTCCTTCCGCTCATGCTTGATGATGCTGACTTTCGTCACCACCGCTCCTTCGCCCGTCGTCAAGCGCACCACCGCGCCGGTTTTCAAATCGCCGGCCGTGGCAGGGCTGGTTTCGACGTCGGGCTTTTCGCCTTTGCCGTGCCGCTTGATGGTGGCAAATTCGAACTTCGTCTCGCTGTTCAGGGGGAAAGTCTTCTCGACCGCTTCGCTTTCATCTTTCTTCTTCTTCCGCACTTTGAGCGTGAGCGAATTCTCGCTCACCGAGGCCACCGTCCCCCCCACTCCGTGTTTGCCCCGCTTGCCCGCTCCCTTGGCGGCGTACGAATCATTGGCCAGCATCAGGACCATTCCGACGGCGACGAGTGTGCGCAAGCGAATCATCTTGGTAGCTCCCAGGGCGAGGGAATTTTTTCGAGTTGCGCGGGCAGCCCCTCCCGCGACCTCGATCGAGCCATGCCGACCGGCGGCCATCGCCGGCGTTGGATTGCCCGCGCCTCGGCGAGGCACGCGGCAATCCATCATGTCCCATTAGGCCGTTAAACACCGCGGATGTCGACAGGTTCCGCCACGATTTTTCTGGCCCTACCGCGACCTCCCACAGTTGGGACGGCAAACCGGTCCCGCACCTGGCCTACCGTCGCCGTTCGATTTGCACCGGCGGCAGCGCCGCTTGCTCTTCGACCGGCGTCTCGGGCAAGCGCTCCAGGCGATAGGGGAAGGCCTCCAAGTCGGCCAAATGCTCCATCAAAATCCGCCGCACTTCCAGCACCGTGCGCGGATGGCGGTGCAGATTCGAGTGCTCGGCCGGCACGACGATTTCCGACACGGCCTCTTCGAGATGGGCGCTTTGCAGCGTGACCAGCCCGTCCCCCTCGCCGCCGGCCACGTAGTTCATCACGCGGTCGTTCAGGATGTGCCCCACCACATTGTGATATTTGACGCTCGGCAAATGGTGCGAGGCCTGAATCACCGGGAACACGGGGGACTCGGGACTGAGGGCGTCGATGGCCGTCGGCACGTCGATCAAGTTGTTCTTGGCGAAAAAGGCCGGGTTGTCGCGGTGCAACTGTTCGCCGCCGCGGACCAGCATCTTGGGCAGCGTGATCAGCTTGCTGCCGGCCCAGGCCGTGACGCTGTTGGCGAAATGGCTGCCGCGAAACGGCGTGCCGATCGTGATCATCCGCCGCACCGCTGGGTTGGGATGGAAAAAGAACGCCTCGCCCAGCGCCTCTTTCACCTCGTGCGAGGCTTTCACCACTCCGAACGGCTCGGGACTGATCGCCCGCCAATAGTCCTCGCCGCTTTCCAGCGTTTGCATCATCGCCACCAGCCCGCCCATGCTGTGCCCCACCAGCACCAACTGGTCGAGCGCGGGCTCCTTGTGTTCGGGATCGAGCTTCTGCCGCATCGCCGCCAGGTCGTTTCGCAGCCGGGCGGCGCTGTACCAGAACGGCTGGCCGGTCGGATACAGGTAGAACCAGAACTGGAAATGATTGTTGATCTCCGGCACCGCCCGCAGATCGTTGAACATTTCCATCCACGTGATCGGCGATGACCACAGGCCGTGGACCATGAGCACCGGAATCTTGCCGGGCTGATACGGCTCGAGCATGAACAGGCCGTCGAGTTGGCCCGTGGCGTCCGGATCCAACAGGCCCAGGGTTGGCTGATCGAGTTTTTTTTGCAGTTGCGGCTGATTCAACAGAAACGCCAGCGGCGTGCTCAAATCGCTCTCCAGCGGCACGCGGCGGCCGGCCACCTCGATGTCGGCCGAGGTCATCGGATCGAACAATTCCAAAAGCGCCGCGTGTTCGGTGTTCGTGTCGCCGCCGTTGGGCAACATCCGCAAGAAGGCAGTCGTCGGCAAGCTCATTTCGGGCGGATAGAAGTGATCGATCGCCTCGCCTTTCTGCCGCTTGTGCTCGACCGCGATCAGCGGCACGCCCAACCCGTAGGTGTGATACTGGTTCTTGAGTCCCTTCACGACATAGTCGGAGACGAACTCAAAACGGTCGAAATCCTCGGCATTCCAGCCGGTCCCTCGCAGGGCGATCGTCAGGTGGATGGTGTGATCGGCGGCTTTGACGATTTGCGTCGTGCCCGGCTTGAGCTGGCCATTGCGTTTGAAATTCCGCAGGATGCTCTCCAGCGCGCCGTTGTACAGGTCGCACGCGCCGCGGAATTCGGGATCGTACGGATTGCGCAGATAGGCGAACCGGTCGTCGAACAGATAGCCGTGGGAGTGCAGCACCGCCGAGCCGTACAGCTCCAGCGCCTTTTGCGGATGGGTGAGCTCGGTCTTTTGCCCGGCCCAATAGGCCAGCTCGGCCAGGGAATAAAGCTTGTCGGCCGATGGCTCGCGGTTGAACACCTCGCGCAGATCGACCAGCAGCTTCAAGGGATCGTTTTCCAGCTCATCGACCAGATCGTAGCGCCGCAAGAGCAGCATCGTTCGCGCGCTGATGCGCGATCCGTCGCTCGTGGCCATCGTGATCTGCGTGGCCAGCACGTTGCGCGGCTGCCGGCGCACGGCGACCCAGTTCGTCGAGGCGCAGCCGGCCACGACGCCGGTGGCCAAAAGCGCAGCGAGCGCCAGCCCGCGCGCTTCGCGAGCGGGCCGCATCCGCGGCTTTCGACGATCGAATAGGGGCCAGTGCATCCGTGCTTTCGCGGGGCCGAAGCGCCTTGTCCAGAACCACTTTGCAGCAGGTGGGCCGCCGCGCGCACCATGCGCGCAGAAGGGCCCACTTGGGGGTCGGACGATACGCCTTTCCAGCCCGAGCGGCAATGGCGTTTTCATGCCCGCAGCGGCTGCAGAATCGCCGCTGGCGCTAGCCCCGCGCGCCCTTTCGGTCGACTTCCCGCGCCGACTCGCAGCAGGAGGGGCCAACTTGTCCAAACCTCGTCACAAGCAGGTGGGCGCAAAAAAAATCGCCCCACTGGGGGGCGATCTTTCGGCCTGAGGCGCAGGCGAGGGCCACAGGCCGGCTGGAACGTCATGCTGCACAATCAAGAAGTTATCCAACCGCCCTGTGGCGCCTCGGTTCACGGCCAATGACCGCCTGCGCTGTCTTCTCTCGATTCCTTCCTGTTCTCTCTCCCGATTTTCAAGGCTGCCGAGCAAGGTGCGAATCAAAGGCTGCCGAGCATGGTGGGTCTCAAAAGCTGCCGAGCATGGTGTTTCTAAACCGAGTCCCATTTTGAGACTCGCGTCACTCCGCCAGGTTTCGGTTCGGACCGTTGCGACGATCCATTCCGACCCGGCGGGTGAAAAACTGGGCCGACTAGCGGGGTTTGGACGTATCAATGACGAACTCGGTCTCGTGATGACCTTCTTCGTCCGCGCCAAACACGGGCAGCTCGCCGCGGATGATTTTGACCGTTCCCGGGGCTTCGATACCCAAAGTCACCCGATGGCCCGCAATCCGCTTGACGACCACCACGATTCCGCCGCCGATCACCAGATGTTGTCCGACTTTTCTGCTTAGGACGAGCACGACTCACTCCCTGAGGCTAAATGTCTCCCTACCGATCGGGCGATCTGCCGGAGGCCCCTCCCTCCAGCAACCACTTCATCGCTCGATCTTTCGCAGGCCACAAAGAGCAACGCCGGTGCCAGAGCGCGCTTGGAAAACGGCGACATCGACTGTAAGTGCCTTATGAATAATTACTTGGGAACGCGACTGAGAAATTTTTGCGCCCCTTTTCCCCTTCCTGGCAGAGGAAAAACCGTCTCAAAACAAGATTCGCGTCTCATTCTGAGACCCAATCCGGTTCCAACATGGTTTTCCGCCGACCAAAGAAGTTCGCACGCAAAGCGGTCAAAAAAATGTCTGACAATATTAGAAGACCGGGAATAGCCGGCACCCCTTCAACCGAAAAGTCTCTGTAACCTTGTGCTTTCGGCACA
>DATJTR010000528.1:0-11256 GCA_035503215.1 Pirellulales bacterium | reverse complement strand
GTCGGCCCGATTTTCGGCGACGTGCCAAATGGTGTGGGTGTCGGCGTAATTCCACATGCCGTAGTCGCGGCCGCGCTCAACCGATCGACCGTAGGAGAGAAAGCCCTGTTCCATGGCCTGTTCGATTTCGGCGAAGTGTTCGCGATCGGCGGCGGCGATTCTGCCCAGCGCTCCGCTGGCTGCATTCCAAGCCGGATCGGCGAGCGCCGTGGGATCGTCTTGAAAAATGGCCGCCTCTGCCGGCACCGATCCCGCCGTGGCCGTGGGACGGAAGAGGAGGGCGAACTCGTTGCCAATCACCAGCCCCTGGCCGTTACCGTTCAGGGCATGCTCGGGCCGGCACTCGAACGTTTCGTCGCGGTACTGATTGGCAAGACGATCGTAGTAGTCGTCGGGCAGATTCAAATCGAGCAGCGAGTTCTGGTGGAAGCACCAAAACTTGTAGATGTTGGCGAGCGCCAATTCGTCGCGCAGCTCGAAGGCACGCACGCCGTGCTTGGGCCAAAAATGGAGCGAGATCTCCCCCTGCCCCAATTCGACTTCTTTGGGAAATTTTTGCCACACGTCGCGGAGCAGAACGTGCACTGCCGGTCGGTTGGCATCGTCGCCGAGTGCGCTGAACCAGCCGTCCGACGTCTTTCCGCCCGCACCCTTGTCGGGAGTGCCCAGCACACGCAAATGATCGTACCGGAATTGGTGCAGCGAGACGGTCTCGGGCAGCGGCGGCAGCGCGCCGGAGTGCGATTGGCCATCGTAGCCGAGGCGATACCGCGCTGCCCCCGGGACCCCGAGCTGAAAGCCAACGTCGGCCAGGCGCTGCATCCGCGTGTCGAACGTGATGATCGTGTGGTGGCTGATCCGCACGAGCGGCAGGCCGGCGAAGGCCGTGATGCGGGTTTTGAACATCGAGATCGGATCGACCCGGCCTTCTGGATTGATGTACCAACCGCTGGCGACGATCGTGACCCGCTCGGGGCCTTGCTCTTCGATGTCGACGCGCACGTTCTTGTCGTTGGCAGCGTCAAAGCGAATCAGGCGGCCATCGACGATGTAAGGCCCGGCCGAGTCGCGCACGACCGGATGCTCCAGGTCATAGCGGCCGTCGTACTTGGGCGCCAGCCAGGCGGCTTCGATTCCGGAAAACTTGCGGCGATCGACGACGAACCGAATAGCGCCGGTTTCGACCGTGATCTGCTCGTCGGTTTGCCGCACGGCGAGGGGCGTTTTGGTGCCCGGCGGGGCCGAGGGCAATAGCACGAGACGATATTTGGCCGGTTTGCCCGCGCGGTAGCGACCGCGAAAGTCGACGTGGACCCATTTCACGGAACCGCCGACGTGCCAGGTTGCGCGGGGCGTGATCTGGGCCGAGATTTGCTTGCCATCCTCCAACAGCGCCAGACGGCTGGCGTCGGCGACGGTGCCAAAAGGAAGCGGCACCCCGCAGCGAACCGGCCAAACGGCATCGGCCAGATGCGACTGCGGCTCCAACGCCAATGGCACGCCTTCGCTGGGAAACGCCGCAGCCGGAACCCGCTTGTCGACTTTTTTGAAGCGAAATGCGGTCAACTTTGGAGGTGGGACGGTGGCGGGCGGGTCGAGCGTCGCCTCGAGGAGGTAATCGCCGGGGCCAAGCTGCTTCATGTCGAGCGAAAACGCAGCCGCGGCGACACCGGCAACGTCGAGCGTTGCGATTGGCGCGGCCGGCTTCGGATTTTCACCGTCGGCGCGCAGCGCGATGCGGAGGCGGGAATTCTGACCGGCCTGTTCCGCCCGGCCGCAGATGGCCACGAACTGGCCGATCGGATCGTCGGCCCAATACTCGAACCGATCGCCGGAAACACCCAAGACCAAAACCTTCTGGATGCTCGCCGGCAATTCGGTTTTTATGGCCTGCAAAATCCCAGCGGCGCGAGCGGGTGGGGCGTCAACCGCCAGGCCGATGGCAACCGTGAGAAGGAAGGCGATCGACCGGCCGATTCGAACCATCCGTGTCAACCGCGAGCGGCGGAGGCTAACAGAAACGATACTGACGGGAAACAGCACAGCCAAATCCGCTGATGCACCGCCGCGTCAAAGGGGCCAATCCGCCAAGCCCAGGGCGATTTGTCGCCAGGATGGGAATTATGAGGCGAGAACTTCCGCGATCGCGGGCCGCATGTAGAGAGCAACGGGCGGTTCCGCACCCCATGTCGGATCGAACGCAACCGATTCGCCGTCGAAAATCAGCGGCCCGTCGCTCCCGGGTAGTAATGTGAATAGTTCCGGAAATGAGACGAGGCGCCACCGCCGCCGCCTCCACCCCCGCCGAATGCGCCCGACTGCAATTGCGAGATCGCCGCAGAGTTAGCGTTGATGGCGCGACGGGAATCGACGAATGGCCTGACCAATGTCTGATATCCGCCGCCGATGCCGACGTTGCCAAACGCGTCGGCGGTAAGCAGGTTGAGGTACGGGCTCACGGTCGGGCTGCCGAGCGAGTGGCCCGTTCCGCGTGCCGAAAGGCCGAATTGTGCATGGGCCTGAGCGGCGTACAGCAAAACTGCCAACAGGGCGCCCGCCCCGATCGCAAATCGATTGCTCATGATTCGCCCCCGCCAAAAAATGCAAAACTCACGCGGGCCTAACAGCTTCATTGTAAATGGCGGTTAAGAGGCGGGCAACTTTTTTGCGTCCGACCTTTGCACGGCTCCGAGTGCGACGTACCTACGCCGATGCCCACAAAACACGCCCGACGAGCACTCCCGTTAGGGGGTTGGCGAGGGCAGGATGCCCGACGAATCGACCGCTTGGAACCAGCGGTTGGCCACGACTTCGTCGGCGTCGCCTGCGTTCGAGGGCGAGGCATGCGGATAGATAAACGTATGTCGGCCGGTCCGATCGGCCGACGGCGTGGGGGCAGCTTCGGTTTTCGGCGACTCGCGAAGAGCATCCATGACGAGGCAAGGGGGAGCACAGCCGGTTTCGGCTTCGAGAGAGCTAAGAATACTATCGAATTGGCTGGTCGATTCGGACTGCACGGTTTTACCGGTTGCAGCAGACGGCTCGGGGGTCCAAAGAATCGCCCGAGCGCAATTCTCTCCTGTCGCGGCCAGCGCCCGGCGCAAGCGATCGAAAAGTGGCGTTCCGCGAGCCCAATCAGCGACGTTTGATCCCGCTTCGGCGACACTGACGATTGCGACGGGAACGTGCAGTTTTTCGGAGATCTGCCGGCCGAACATCGGCCAAGGCGATCCACCGATTTCGGAGGCCATTAACTGCGGATCGTGGGCCACGGCCCAGGTAGCCCCGCGCCAAGCGACGACATCGTCGATCGCCTGGTGACGTGTCGCACCTAGATTTGCGGCCGATCCCCCCCCCGCCGCGATAAACACTTCACCGACACCGAAGCGCGCCTGGTCGATCATTTCGGTTCTGTCCGTGCCGGCCAGGGCGCGGATTTGTGCATCGTACCACCCGGGACCGGGAAGGATGACTCGGGCACGGCAATCGCGCCCTTCGACGATTTCCATTTCCTGCCAAGGCGAAAACTCGGCATCGCCGGTCCGTCGCCAGCGGACCTGCGCGCTCGCGAGCGCATCGACGCTCTGCCCCTGAACGGCCACGGTCGTTTCGCCCGCCGATTGCTGAATCACTTGCTGCGCAAGCGGCTCGGTCAGCCGGAACTGTGGGATCCGATAGTCGGCAGGAATGGGCGCCGGCGTTGAACTCCCGTCGGACGCGGCAAGCAATTCCGGAAGCAGTCGCGACAGCGTTTTTCGTCCGTCGGCATTCGCATGCGAATTGGTGTTGAATTGATCGTCAGGCAGCAGCCGCCGGAAATCGATAACCCGTAGGGGGGCAGACCCGGCGAGCTTGGACAAGATGCGACCCAGTTCGACGTCGACCGCGGGACTCCGCAGGTCGCGCAACACGGTCCGCTCGGGAGCCAGCAGCACGACGACCTCGGATCCACGGGCACGCAGCCCGTCGATCGCGCCACGCAGCACTTCGACTTGGGGCGCGCAGTCCTCAAAATGAACCTGGCGAAACTGTTCGGCGGCCGCGATATATCGCAGGAATTGGGTCTCATCATCGTTCGATTCATCGTCGGCCGACGAAGTCCATGGATCCCGTGGATCGAAAGTCCCGGTAAGGGGCCAACCGAAGTAGCGGCTCAGCGCAAGACGAATCTTGAACATCTGGAACTTGCGGAGGAATCCCAGCTCAACGCGATACCGCACCAGGGTGAATTGATTAATGACGTCGGAGATCGCTTGCTTCAGGCGAAGATGCTTGAAATCGCCGATGGTCTCTTGGATCGACGCCGGGCGATGGCGGATGGTTTCGCCTGTGCCGATCATCCAGGAACCGAACACGACGACGACGGTCTTGGCACGAACTTGAGAATCGGCAAGCGGCAGGCAGGTTGCGCCGAAATCGTGCATGTCCAGACCGGACGAACCAAGCACGGCCCAATGCCGAGCGAGCGGATCGTTACTGGTCAATGCCGCTGGGTCGAACCCCTCGCGCACGTTCGACTGACCGATAATGATGGCGACCTGATCCGGAGAAACGGCCCCTTTGGCTTCGAGTGTTTCCAGTTCGGCCAGGCGTCCGGCGACGTTCTCGCCGATCAAATCCCAGTTCACGTTGGGGTGCATCGGTTCGGCATAGTCTGCCACGATACGGCCGCAGACCGCATCCACGGCGATGAATCCGGCCCCGAGCAGCAAGCCGACCGCAATCAGCGGGGCAAATCGTCCCCAGCAAACAAAGGGCGTTCGCATTCAGAACCCCTGATAGAAGAAAAACGATCCGCGCTGCATGAAGACGAGGATCAGCGCCAGTTGGATCGCGATCCAAGCGGTCTTAAGCAGCCGGATGAGGATGAGTTTGGTCGGAGCGGAAATCGACATGATGCTTTGCCTCACCAGGTACTGCGCCAGGGCATGCCCACGAGAAGCAGCGAATAGGTAAAGAATTCGATGGTGATGATCGTGCTTACGATGCGAATCGGCAGGTTGGCGTGATATCGCTTGAAACCTGGTCCACCGAGATACTTACGCAGCATGGTTCCATAAAAGTGGCAAACGATCAAACCGGCCGCTTGGTAGAGGCCCCAGAATAAGAATCCGACCGTCAGGGCGTGCCAGGCGCCGCAGATCAAGAACGTGATTCCGATGGCAATCACCGCCGACGTCAGTGGCCCGACGTCGCGGCGCGCCATGGCCAGTTGCATCGGCATGAACAGATTCCGCCGCAGCCACATCGACAGCGAGATGTGCCACCGCTCCCAGAACTCGGTGATGTTGCGGGCGAGGTACGGGTGATTGAAGTTCTCGGGCGTGAGCACGCCGATCAACGTGCCGACTCCCACTGCGATGTCGCTGTAGGCGCTGAAATCGAGATAGAGATACAAATACTGGAGGTGAAGTTCCAGGAAATGATAAGGCCCGCTCGCATGCCAGGAGGTCGAGCCTAGCTGCATGACGCAATGCGCGAGAACGTATTTCTTGAACAACCCCCACACGATTCGCCCTACGGCGTCGAGAACTTGATCGAACGAGAGACGATCGGGAACCGCGGGTTGTGCGACAAAATCGTCATACGATTGGATTGGTCCGGCCGCTAACATGTGAAAGGGGAGCAAGTAATTGACGGCGCCGGCCAGGCCGATCTTCTCCAGCCGCTCCTCGAAGGCCGCGCGCCAAAGTTCGATCACGCGCAGCGACACGTAGGAAAACCCGACCGCCACGAGAAGCGGACTGAGCCAGCCTGCATGCGCTGCCGAAGCCAGTTCGGGCCGCTTGTGGATGATGAACAGGGCCAGCAAAGCGATCGAACCCAGCGCGAGCAGCGCCGTTCCGACAAGTCCCTGCCGCCGTCCCACGATTCGCGCCAGCACGAGCGCGGCGAGCGCCCCGGCCAGGATGACCAACGCCCAGGTTCGCAACAACAAAAACAAGAGCGAGGCGTTCAGCAAGGCCAGCGCCCAACGCCGTCCGCCGCCATGCGTCAGGGGCGTCAGCACCACGACCGCCGCGGCCACGACGAGCCAAAAAGGCGATTGCGCCAGGTCAATCGTCATGGGCTGCCCGCCGCCCCATGGATGAACGTGACGGGCAGCTGGGCGGTCTTGAGGTCGAGCATGTACAGCACCGAACCGTCGGCCGCTTCGGTTGTCCGGGAAAAACCCAGCCGGTCGTACAAATCGGCCACAAGCTGCTTGTTTTTTGCAGTCGGGATGAATTCGCCGATCAGCCGTTCATAGCCCAATTCCCGCGCCCGCAAGATGAGCGTACGCAAGATGAATTGCTCGGTCGTGCGGCCGATGACGCGGCAACTCATCAGCAGCGTGTCGATCCTCAGTGCGCGCGGGTCACCGTCGCTGGGCACTGCCAGCACGAGCGCAATCAAGCCATGATCGCCGAAGCGGTCGGCCAGCCGGAACGTCATTCCGCACGACCGTGGCCGAGCCAGCAGCGCTCGCACGTCGGCTTCCGTGTGCCGGCGGGTGGTCAGGTTGAATTGGTTGGTTTTGCCGAGTAACTGAACGGCCCGAGGCATTTCGGCGTCGTTGACCGGGCTGACGGTCCCCTGCATTTCCAGCGATTTGAGGTAATCGTCCAGCGAACTGAATTTCGCTTCCAACTCGCGCCGCTGTTGCTCGACGCGGTACTGCTCGGCCCGCTCTGAGTCGGCAGCCGTGAGCGCGGCGGCCTCGAAGTACAGCCCTCGTTCCAGGGCGGCAATGTACTCAGTCGGATCTTCGGGCACGTTGACGACCGTGACTTCGGGCAGGGCGGTGCGAACTTCCTCGCGCTCGAACGGGTTGTCGTCGAAGAAAACGAAACTGTCCAGCCCCAATCGCAACGTCGCAGCGATGCGGCGGATGGCCACGCTTTTGGGTTCCCAACTAGCCTCGAAGGCCGCAAAGTCGTCGAGCTTCAGATGCATGCTCGGATTCTGCAGAAACGGCTGCCGTGCATCGTCGAGATTGTTCTTCGAGCAAACCGCCAGCAGACAACCGCGCTGGCTGAGTGCTTTCACGTGGCGGTGAAACGCGCGAAACGCCTCACCGTTGGGCGATTCCCCCAGTTCGACCCCCAATGGCCCCGTCTCGCCGACGACGCCCCCCCAAAGCGTGTTGTCCAGATCGAGCACCAGCACTTTTTTCGGTCCGGTGTGCTGCGCCCGCATGGCGGCCACCGCATGCTCGGCAAGGCGGACCAGGCCCTCCTCACCAAAGGGCTGCTTGGTCCAGTAATAGCGGCGGGCATCGTAAAAGCGTTCGCGTCCCAGCATGCCGGCAACCGCGTCCAAGTCGACGAAGGCGGCTCCCGGAGGCAACTGGGTGAATAGTGCTTCATTCAATTGCCGCACCAGGGACAGATGGGCATGTTCCTTACGCCCCAGCAGATATCCCATGGCCCCCGGCCCGCACCAATCGTAGCCGACCTGCACGATGCGCGGACTGAGGCGCGTGGCAAGCGACCAGGCTTGTTGCCAAAAGGCGATTTCATCGGCGATCCGTTCTGCGGGAGAACGGTTCGTGGCAGCATTCAACAGCCGCTGATTCCAAGGGAGCAAGAGAACGTAATCAAACGTTTGCTGCTTGGCGCAGGCGTCGTTCAAATCTTGGAGAACGTTGTCGTAACCGCCGTCTTGGGCGGTGATCTTGATTCCCGCCCCCCAGGCGACCGCGGTCAACGCGGCAGGGAGCCAAGAGGTGGTGCATTGCCCGACGACGAAAGCCTGCAGGGGGACGTCACCCGGGGCCAAGCTGGCAAAAGCCTTGGTTAGCAGGCGACCGGCCTGATCGATTTCTTCTGGCGCCAATTGGGCGGAGCGAATGGCAGCACGCAACGACGCCAGCGCGCGATCGCCGTGTCCCTCTTTGATCAGTTGTCGCGCTTGCTTGATCGGCCAGCTTTTGGCACGCGAAGCATCGATGGGTTCGTTCATAACGTTTGCCACGATCGGGCCGCGTGCCACTCGGCCATGGGCCGACACGCATCAGAACTGCTGCCGAGAGATTCGCGAAAGGAACCTCGAATTTATCGCCACCGGGTCAGAATGAGTGGAATGAAAAGAAATGCCGACCGGCGGGGAAGAGAAGGTCCGAACGCGGAGAAACGAAAATCGAAGGGTGTTGGTGCTTGGGTTATTGCCCCTAGCGAGTCGGGCCGAAACTCCGCAAATTCGGGGCTCCCGATGGTCGCCCCGAGGGCAATTTCAATCCGATCGTCGATAAATCAAGCGCTCGTTCGCCGCTCGATCAACTCCGCGAGTTCTCCCACCGTCTTGAGGCTGGCAACGTCGCGGCTGGCGAATTTGAGCTTGAAATGGCGTTCCACCGCGACGATCAAGCGCACGTGCGCCAGCGAATCCCAGCCATCGATGTCCCCGGCCGTCGTCGCGGGCGATATCTCGATGGAATCGTCCTCGAAGACATCGCGAAACACGTCGGTCAACTGGGCCATGATGTCGGGAATCGACAACTGCGGCATCGGCGAAGCTCCGTGAAAACTTGATTATGGGCCCCCACACGCGGACAGTCAATCTGCGCCCGATTTCTCGGCAATCGCTGTCCTTGTCGGCGGTGGAAGGGACCACTGGGACGGCCAAACGTCTGTGCATGAAATGCGGAAACTGCGGATGTGTCGATCCACCTTGGCGCTTCGCCACCCGAACGCGCAATCGTCAGAACCGACGCAAATGGCACCCGCCCTGCGATTGCCATCGGATGGCCAGGGGATCAAAATGCACGGCTACGGAATGTGTTAGGCCCAAATTAGCGAAGCAGCGATCCACGAGCGGAGAAACCCGACGCATGCGAGACAGTCGCATCACCGTTCCCAAATTCACGGCGCTCAAGGCGTCGGGCGAAAAAATCACGGTCCTCACGGCCTACGACTTTCCCACGGCCCGGCTCATCGACAGCACCGGAGTGGAAGGGATTCTGGTGGGGGACTCGTTGTCGATGGTCGTTCAAGGGCACGCGACGACGCTGCCCGTGACCGTGGACGAGATGATTTATCATGCCGAAATGGTCGGCCGGGCGGTCGAACATGCGCTGGTGATCGTCGATATGCCGTTTCCCAGCTACCATTTGGGGTCGCATAAGGCGGTCGAGAATGCGGGCCGCATTCTCAAGGAGACTGGCTGCCAGGCGGTGAAGCTGGAAGGAGGAGCCGACCAGGCGGAAACCATTCGGGCGTTGGTGATGGCCGGGATTCCCGTGATGGCCCATGTCGGTTTGAGGCCGCAAAGCGTTCACCAACTGGGCGGCTACAAAGTCCAGCGGGACGAAGAGCAATTGCTGCTCGATGCCGCGGCGGCGGAGAATGCGGGGGCGTTCGCCGTGGTGCTCGAGTGCATTCCGGCGGCCATTGCCGCCAAAATCACGAACCAGGTGAAGATTCCCACGATTGGCATCGGTGCCGGTGCGGGCTGCGACGGACAGGTGCTGGTGACCAACGATCTGCTAGGACTGACCACGGGCTACGTTCCCCGCTTCGTCAAAGCCTATGCCGATCTGGGTGGTACGATAACCGGGGCGGTCACTCGGTTTCGCGATGACGTCCGGCGCGGCACCTTCCCTGGCCCGGAACAAGCATTTCGCTAATCCGACCGGCATTCGTTCGAGAAAGTCCGTTCATGCCCAATCGCTTGGCCAACGAAACCAGTCCCTACCTGCTCACGCACGCGCACAACCCTGTCGATTGGCATCCCTGGGGGGACGAAGCACTGGCTGTGGCGGCCCAAGAGGACAAGCCGATTTTTTTATCGATCGGCTATTCGGCCTGCCATTGGTGCCACGTGATGGAGCGCGAGAGTTTTGAGAATCCGGCGATTGCCGCGGTGCTCAATGCCCATTTCGTGCCGATCAAGGTCGATCGGGAGGAGCGTCCCGACCTTGACCAGATCTACATGAATGCCGTGCAGATCATGACGGGTCGCGGGGGTTGGCCGATGTCGGTCTTTTTGACCCCCGACGGACGGCCCTTCTATGGCGGAACGTATTGGCCCCCTGCGGCCCGGCACGGTATGCCGGGTTTCGACCAGGTGCTGGCAGCGGTGGCCGAAGCTTGGCGCGATCGGCGGCCCCAGGCCTTGGAGCAGGCCGGCGATTTGACCGATCACCTGCGGCACGTCGCGGTTCCGCCAGTCACTCCGGGCATGCCGTCCGAGCGGCAATTGACCGGTGCCGCGGCGGCGCTGGGCCGAGCGTTTGATTCGGAGCACGGTGGCTTTGGCCGGGCGCCAAAATTTCCGCACCCCATCGACCTGGAACTGTTGCTGCACGTTTGGCACCGCACGCGGAACGATGAACTGCTCAAGATCGTCACGCTTTCGCTCGATCGCATGGCGGCGGGCGGAATGTACGACCAACTCGGTGGCGGATTTCACCGCTATTCGGTCGACGAGCGTTGGCTGGTGCCCCACTTCGAAAAGATGCTCTACGACAACGCGCTCTTGGCCAGAACTTACGTGGCTGCCTCTCTGGCCACGGGTCGTGCCGCGTACGCTCAGATCGCGCGCGAAACGTGCGACTATGTGCTGCGGGAGATGACCGACCCGGCCGGCGGCTTCTACAGCACGCAAGACGCCGACAGCGAAGGAGAAGAAGGCAAGTTCTTCGTCTGGACGCCGGCTGAACTCGCCGAGATTCTGGGAGATGAGGCCGCCCGCACGTTCTCTGCCGTTTATGACGTGACCGAGGCGGGAAACTTCGAGGGGGCCAGCATTCTGCACCTCGCGGAGCCCATCGAGACCTGGGCCGAGCGATTGGGTCGTCCGGCGTCCGAGCTACGAACTGAATTGGCCGCCAGCCGGCAGAAGCTGCTCTCCGCCCGGTTGCGGCGCGTGCCGCCGGCGCGAGACGACAAGGTGCTGGTGTCGTGGAACGGACTCATGATCGAAGCGCTCGCGACGGCCGCCGTGGCGCTAGACGAGCCACGCTACCTTGCTGCCGCCTGCCGGGCGGCCGATTTCTTGCTCACCACGATGCGGCAAAGCGACGGACGATTGCTGCACAGTTGGCGTGCGGGGCAGGCGAAGCTCGCGGCCTATCTGGACGACTATGCCGGCCTGGCCGCGGCGCTGGCCGCGCTCTATCAAGGTAGTTTCGACGAACGCTACATCGACGCGGCGTGCGACCTGGCCGATGCGATGCTGGCCCGCTTCCGGGACGCTAAGGATGGCGGCTTTTTTTACACCGCCGACGATCATCCGCCGCTGATCGCCCGCACGCACGATTTGTACGATAACGCC
>DATJTR010000527.1:0-4887 GCA_035503215.1 Pirellulales bacterium | reverse complement strand
CGGTTAGGCGAATCGATTGCGTGTCGACCGCCGCCACCCGCGATTCGGCAGCGACCGGCAGCTCGTCGGGGTCGTCGAGGAACTGCGCGACGTCGACTTCGTCGGGCAGGCCGGCGGCCGTGCGCTCGGCCGCCTCTTTCGCGCTGTGAACGGGGGGGCGCTTCTTGCCGCCGATCTCACCTTGCCGCATCGTGAGCTCGAACTCGAGCGGCCCGACGCGGAGCATGTCTCCCGACTTGAGTTCGCACTCGGAGTGTACGCGCTCGCCGTTGACGTAGGTGCCGTTCTTACTGCCGAAGTCTCGCACCGCAACATACGACTGATCAACCACGATCACGCAGTGGTGACGGCTGATCATGTCACTGCCTGGACGCAGATTGCAATCTTCTGCGCGGCCGATCAAGAATTTCTGTCCGCTGATCGCGACCTCTTGACCGGCGTTCTTTCCCTGCACGATTCTGAGCTTCAAATCCATGACGACTCTTTTCACGAGAGAAGCAGACTACAAGAATGGGGAACAATGGCGCAGGCGTAGTCTCTCGTAAAACTCCTCGTCCGGAATCGGAAGCGAAACCTGGACTGAGCCGCACCGCGGCACTCATGAAAAAACTTGAATGAATCGCGGCCTGATAGATATGAAAATCGGCCGCAGAGTGCTCAGTCCCGCAGTGCATTATGGCCGCGGACGTGGCGATTTTCAACAGCAGCATTTTTCCATTGGCGCGCCCGGGTTAGGCCTCGCCAAGGTCTAACAATCGGGCGCACCGGAGGTGGTGATTTTTTCACCGCTTAGGCGTAACGCTGGCCTCGCCGGCGCTGGCCGCACACCGCCCTCGGGTTGTCGTGCCAGCGTCAGCCGAATCCCCCCCGGTCCCACCGCTCTTTTTAGCGCGCGGCTGCATCGCGCCCGGACGGCAAGCGATCGGTCTGCACTTCGCCACTGATTCTGCAGGGGGGGTCGGTTCACAATTCGTGCCCGAGAATGTGCGGTCCCGCGCGCCTAACGGCGGCAGGTCCAACTCTCGGCCGAGAACTTTTCCAAGGTCAATGTGCGGACGGCGTCCATCAGCCGCTCATCCATTGGCCCGGGTGCGATCGCCAGTTTGAGTCGCCGCCCGATCGCTTCGGTCCACCCACCGATCAGTTTCGCCTCGTCGATCTTCGCGCCCGTCAGGTCTGCCAGACCGGCGATCTCGGGAGCGTACTCGGAGCGGTGCAAAATGAAACTGCCGTGCTGCAGGATGGCCCCCCGGCGGCGGCGTTGGGCGCTGCCGCAAATCTTCGCGCTCCCCGAGACGACGTCCCCCACGGCCCGCCGCAAAAAGCACAGAAAGGGCTCAGCTTCCCGCCCGCCGGCGGGTGGCGCCGTGGTGAGCCGCTCTCCTTCGATGCCGAAGGCGTAAAGCGTTTCGACCAATCCCTCGTGAACCGCCGTGTAGAGCCAACTGGTGTCTTCGGCCAGCGGATGGGCGTGGGGAATCGCCAGGCAGTAAGTGACTTCGGCGTCGTGCAAGATCGCCCCGCCGCCGCTTACCCGCCGCACCAGTGGACACTGCCGGCTGGCGCGATGCCCGAGCCGCTCGGCGTGCCCTTGGAAATAGCCGAGCGACAGTGTCGGCTCGCCCCAGCGATAGAACCGCAGCCAGCAGGTTCCCCGCTCGGCGGCGTCTTCGACCAGCGCCTCGTCGACCGCCATGTTCCACGCGCCGCTGGCCGGCGGATCGACCAGCAGCCGGCAGGCGAGCCCGTCGGAATTAGCCATGGCCTTTTCACTTGGCGCTTTTGGCGGCCGGTCGCTGGTCGCCCTCGGCCGGGGCCTTGGCCGTCATGATCGGCTGCCGCGCGGCCTGCACTTCGTCGGGCCGGCTGATCGCCGTCGTGTGGGGCGCTTCGTGCACCAGGCCGGCCGCTTCGTCGGTAATCCGAAACAGGACTTCGGCAAACGCGTCGAGCGTTTCCTTGCTCTCGGTTTCGGTCGGCTCGATCATCATTGCTTCCTTGACGATCGGCGGGAAGTAAACCGTCGGCGCGTGAAAGCCGTAGTCCAGCAGACGCTTGGCGATGTCCATGGCCGAAATACCCCGCTGGCTTTTCACCCGCGACGCGCTGGCCACGAATTCGTGCATGCACCGCTCGCCCTGCGGTACGTCGAAGATGTGCTTCACCCGGCTGAGCAGATAGTTGGCGTTGAGCACCGCGTTCTCCGACACGCGCTTCAGTCCATCGGGGCCATGCGTGCGGATATAGCAGTAGGCCCGCACCAGCACGCCGACGTTGCCAAAGAAGCTGCGCACCCGGCCGACCGACTTGGAGCGGGAATAATCGAGCTGGTATCGGTCTCCCTCGCGGATGACGGTGGGGCTGGGCAAGTATTCGCCCAGAGCCCTGGTCACCGCGATCGGGCCGGCACCGGGGCCGCCGCCGCCGTGCGGGCCGCTGAACGTCTTGTGGGGATTGAAGTGCATCATGTCGGCGCCGAAATCGCCGGGCCGCGTCATGCCCAGAATCGCATTCATGTTCGCCCCGTCCAGGTAGACGAGGCCCCCCGCCTCGTGAACCTTGCGGGCGATGTCGGCGATGTGCCGATCGAACATGCCCAGCGTGTTGGGGTTGGTGATCATGAACACGGCCGTCTGGTCGTCGAGCTTGCGAGCGAGGTCGTCCATGTCGACGTATCCCTCGGGCGTGCTCTTGACGGTCACGAAGTCGAAGCCCGCCATGCTAGCACTGGCCGGATTCGTGCCGTGCGCACTGTCGGGAGCCAGCACCTTGGAGCGCTTCACGCCGCGATCGCGAAAATAGGCCGCCGCCACCAAGAGCGCCGCGAATTCGCCTTGCGCACCGGCCGCCGGCTGCAGCGACACCGCCGGCAAACCGGAAATCTCGGCCAGCATCTCCTGCAGCTCGAAGAGCAGTTCCAACAAACCCTGCAGGGTCGACTCGGGCTGATAGGGATGCAGATCGAGCATGCCCGGCAAACTGGCCAGCCGCTCGTTCCGCTTCGGGTTGTACTTCATCGTGCATGAACCGAGCGGATAGAAATGCGTGTCGACCGACATGTTGAGCGTCGACAAATTCGTAAAGTGCCGAATGATCTCCGGCTCGGCCAACTCGGGCAGGGGAGGGGGGCTGGCCGCCACGGCGCTCGCCGGCAACAGTTCGCTGGTGGGAATCACCGGCACGTCGGGGGCCGGAAAGCGGGTCGCCCGCCGCGAAGGTTTGGAAAGCTCGGCCAAGGGAGCGGTCGATCGGGTATTGCGCATCGTTCGTTTCGTCTTCGGTTTCTTGGGAAATGGAGGCGGTCAGCGGGGCGGGGCGTTTGTTCTACGGGGTGTTTGCGTTGCGCGGATTCACTCGTGCAGGCGGCCAGTCGCCGCGGCGATCATTTCTTTTTCGCTGCCAGGCGGCCGGCCAATTCGGCCAGGCCATCGATTTCGGCCCGGGTGCGCTTTTCGGTCACGGTCACCAAGAGCGAGTCGGCCAGTTCCGGATACCAGCGGCCCAGCGGCACGCCGATGAAGTAGCCGGCGTCGACTCCCTTTTGCACCAAATCATCGACCACGCCTCCCTTCGTCTTGACGACGAACTCCTTGAAGAACGGCCGATCGAACCGCAGCGGCCAGCCACCTCGCTCGGCCAGCCCGCGCGCGGCGTAGTGCGATTTCTGCAAGCACAGTTCGGCGACTTCACGCAATCCGGCCGGCCCGACCGCGGACAGATAAACGGTCGCCCGCAAGGCAAACAGCCCCTGGTTCGTGCAGATGTTGCTGGTGGCTTTTTCGCGGCGGATGTGCTGTTCCCGAGTTTGCAGCGTCAGCACCCAGCAGCGTTTGCCGCGGCGATCGACCGTTTCGCCGGCGATCCGCCCCGGCATGCGGCGCACGAATTGTTCGCGGCAGGCCAGAATGCCCAGGTAAGGTCCGCCAAAGGCCATCGGGCTGCCCAGCGATTGTCCTTCGGCCACCACGATGTCGGCCCCATAATCGCCCGGCCGCTTGAGCAGGCCCAGGCTGATCGGATCGGCCGCGACGACGAACAGCGCGCCGGCCGCGTGGGCGATCTCGCCGATCTTTTCCACCGCTTCCAGGCAGCCGAAAAAATTCGGCTGCTGGATGAGCACGCAGGCCGTCTCGGCGTCAACCGCCGCTTCCAGCTCGGTGGGCGACACCGTGCCCTCGGGCGCCGGCACGGTGACCAGCTCCAGATCCAGGTCTTCCATGTAGGTGGCCAGCACCTGCCGATATTCCGGATGCACGCTGCCGACGGCCACGATCCGCCGCCGCCCGGTGGCATGGACCGACATCAGCACCGCCTCGGCCGCGGCGCTGGCCCCGTCGTACAGGCTGGCGTTCGATACATCCATGCCGGTCAATTCGGTGATCAGCGTTTGATACTCGAAGAAGACCTGCAAGTTTCCCTGGCTGGCCTCGGGCTGATAGGGCGTATAGGAGGTGTAAAACTCACCCCGCGAGCCGATCGTGTCGACCACGGCCGGAATGAAATGGTCGTAGCTGCCGCCGCCGAGGAAACAGACCTTGTCTCCCGCCGAACGGTTCCGCCCGGCCAGCATGCTCATCCGCTGCGTCAGTTCCAATTCGGTCAGGGCCGGGCCGATCGCCAGCGGCCGGTTCAGTCGCAGCTCGCTGGGAATCGCACTGAACAGTTCATCCACCGAGCCGATGCCGATCGCTTCGAGCATCGCGCGCTGGTCTTCGAGAGTGTTGGCAATGTAGGGCATGGGAGGCAGGCTCTAGACTTTTGGCTACAGGCTTGAGGGAGAAGGCGGGGCTACGCTTCGTTTCGATCGCCGGCCGTGGCGGGAGGCTACTTCAATTTCTGTTCACCGCGGAGGAAAAAAGGGACGCAGAGGGATCAAAATACGAGCTG
>DATJTR010000526.1:0-9225 GCA_035503215.1 Pirellulales bacterium | reverse complement strand
CTCGCCGGCGAAATCGTCCACGCCCGCGGGATAGGTCAGCCGCAGGCCAAGCACGTCGCGATAGAAATGGACCAGCGCCGCGATGTCCTCGGCATAGAGAATCACTTCGGCAAGCTGTTTCAGATGCATCGAAGAACCCCGGAGAAGAGTTGCCGACTTGCGCCTTGCTGCGAGACTACGCCGACGCCTGCACAAAGACAAGCGGAAAGTTGCACGAACGTGGTGAAACTGGTCTAATGACATGCGGCTACACGATGTAGTCGAATGGCATTTCATGGCGCCCCCCGGGCGGCGAAGCGAGCCGCTCGTCTGGGCACTCCCCCGAAAGGTCAAGGAGATCGGCATGACGACCAAGCGCCGACCGCACGGTTTTTCGCTCGTGGATCTGGTGGCGCTGCTGGCCATCGTGGCCGCGTGCTGCGCGCTGCTGTGGCCCAAGATCGGGCGAAGCCGGGCCGCGGCCCAAGAAGTCTATTGCATGAACAAGATGAAGCAGCTCGGCCTCGCGATCTTGAACCATAGCAGCGTTTATAAGCGACTACCTGCCACGAGCAACCAGGGCAACCGCGTTGACCCGGCCGGCATCGCCAGCGTGTGGTGGCCCGAGCCGGGGACGGGTGCGGCGACCGGGGCAATTCCGTCGGTCGGTTATACCCAGGGTGCAGGCAAAGAGTCGGCCACGGCGGGTTATGGCTGGATCGTGCGGATCTTGCCCTTCATGGACGAGACCGCGCTCTACAACGCGATTTCGCGAGCCTCGGGCAAGTTTTGCGCCGACGCGTTCACGCCCTTCAATGTCGCCGGCGAGCGAGATGGCCAGAACACTGGCGCCACCTTTTCGATCAAGGCGGCCGACCGTCTGGCGACGAAAGACGTACACTTTGCCGCCGTGCTGCTCGACGAGTTGATCTGCCCGGCCTTCGGCGGCAGCCCGACCGTGGCGCCGTCGGCCTATCACGGCCAGCCCGCTGGCGCACCACCGGCGACGTATGGCGGGCTGCAAGGGAGCGCCACGTTGGGTTCGCAGCCCGAGTTCGCCGCGATCACGAACTATCTGGCCCTGGCGGCCACGCATTTCACGTGCATGCAGTATGCGACGGAGGAAAAACTCGCGGCCACGACCAAAGTTCCGCGCGATGCCGAACCGCCCAACGGCATGATCGTGCCGGGCACGGGCTTGAGCGAGCGCGATTGCACCGACGGCAAGGGCCACACGCTGATGCTATGCGAAACGCTCGAGCCGGCGATGAACGCGTGGTACGACGGCACGACCGCTTGGACCACGGCGCTCGATCCGAATTCGCTGGCCAAGTTTCCCCCCTCGGAGGCCAATCCGGGTTACGACGGCGTCGATAATCCCGACCACGCCTGGGTGGTGCCCAACGGAGGGAGGACGGCCTTGAACGTTGGGCCGGGTGACGACAAACAGGTCGCCTATTGCCCGGCCTTGGCGGGCTACTGCGCCACGCCGCGGGTGATTTCGTGGGGGCCGAGCAGCCGGCATCCCGGGGGCGTCGTGATGCACGTGGCCGTGGATGGCTCGGCTCACCCGATCAGCGACCAGATCGACCCGACGCTGTACGTGCGCCTGGTGACGCGGGCCGGCGGCGAGGCGGTGGAAATCGCCGACGCCATGGAATGAAATCTCCTGGGGCCCCAGCAGCAACCACCGCGGCGGGATCGTGGTTCACGCAGCAGTCGACGCATCGGTCCACAACATCACACCGGACGTCGATCCCAGTGTTTACATGCACATCATGACGATCGCTGGCAATGAGCCCGACGCTTACGGCTGCGGGCCATAGAGCCTCCCCTACGAGCGCGACATTTCCCTGGCCGCGGCGAGCGTTGGTTGTAAACTGCAAGGGATGACAGCAGGGCTGAACGGCGGCGTACGACTCTGATGGGGAAAATGTGATGCCCGGATACGGTCGGAAGACGGTTCCGCCCATCGACTACGATGCCGATGATTGGCCGCCGCGGATTCCCGGCCTGGCGCTGGTGCTCGCAGCCGTTTTGACGATTCCGGGCATCGTGTTCACCTGGCTCTATGCCGACCTGTTCGTGTCGGCCGCCCTGATGCAAGGCTGGCAGGCGGTGCCGGCCAAGATTCTACGCGCCGAGCTCGAATCCCATCGCGGCGGAAAAAGCGGGACGACGCTTGAAGCGGTTGGCGAGTACGCCTACACGTTCGACGGCCAGCCGTACACCAGTCACAAACTGCACTGGGGAGTCGGGAGCGACAATCTCGGCTCGTTCCAGCACGATATTTTTCGCGAAATGCACGAGCACGAGCTGTCGGGCCAGCCGCTGACGTGTTACGTCAATCCGCGGCGGCCGGAGCAAGCCGTGCTGTACCGCGGGCCGCGGCCCGAGATGGCCCTGCTACTGTGCGTGCTCGATATTCTCTTCGGTCTGGTCTTTTCGGTTGCGCTCCCGCTGACAATCGTCCGCGAATACGTGCGCTGGCGGCGGGCACGCAACTTTTGCCGGCGGCAGACAGCGGCACATCCCGACGAGCCTTGGCTGTGGCGGGCCGATTGGGCGGCGGGCGAAATTGTCGCCGCCGGGCCAAGCTTGGGGAAGCAAGGAGGGCCTTACGCGGTCGCCGTGAACCTGCTGGCGTTGCCGCTTTGGATCTTCCTGCCCGACGCGCTCGCCGGCAACGGCTGGGCAATTGCCGACATGGTCTTGATCGCACTTGGCTTGTGGTGCGGGCTGCTGGCTTTGCGGCAACTGCGGCGGCGACGACGGTGGGTGCTGCGGCTGGCCGAAGTGCCGGCCCTCTTGGGGGGATATTTGGCGGGTGAGATCGAGACCGACGCGCAGGAGACGGCCGACGCCCCCTTGCGCCTAAAACTGGCGTGCGTGACCGACGAGACGGTCAAGGCCGAAAGAGGTGAGCGGCGGAAAGAGCAGATTCTTTGGGAGACGACCGTGCCCGCCGGCTCGGCGACTCCGGGACGCGGCTTCGAGACGATCGCCACTGCGGTGCGAATTGCCGTGCCGGCGAACATGCCGGCAGCCAGCCCGCCAGCCGAAGTGGGCCGCCTGCGCACCGTGTGGCGATTAACGGTCGAGAGCGAACCGCCGGCAGCTAAGCCGATCGCCCGCTTCGAGGTGCCGGTTTTCGCCGTGATCGATGCGCGGTAGAGAGAACCGCGGCGGACGCCGGAAGAATTGAACCGCAGGGGACACAGAGGTACGCAGAGGAAGCGCGGAGTGTTTGAGATGCGATCCCGAAAGCACCGCGCAGCCGGAATCTAAATACGAATCGAGAATTGAGGAGGCGGGCCACGTCGATCCCTGTGGACAACAAAATTTCGATCTGCTCCCCCCTCTGCGTACCTCTGCGTCCCCTGTGGTTCAATTGCTTTCCTATTGTCGCGCGGTTCAGCTCCTCAAAGTGCACCGCAGCCATCGCCTTCTCGCTGGGTGTTTGTTCGCTGCCCGGCGGCACGCAAACTGCACCGCATCGAAAGCCTGCTAAGATTCTTGTGCGGCGACACGTGCGGAGGGAATGATGACAACCGCCAAAGGTCGATCGGCCGCGGAGTTTGTGCCCGAGACGCACAGCCTGAGCAAATTGCGAGCAGCGGCAGCAGCCTGTGAAGGCTGCGAGCTGTTTCGCCGGGCGACGCAAACGGTGTTTGGCGAGGGGCCGGCCCACGCGAGCTTGATGCTCGTGGGCGAAACGCCCGGCGACCAGGAGGATTTGAGCGGGCACCCCTTCGTCGGCGCCGCGGGGCGATTGCTCGACGAGCTGCTGGCCGCGGCCGGCATCGATCGGGCCGAGACCTACGTGACCAACGTGGTGAAACATTTCAAATGGGAGCCGCGTGGCAAGCGGCGACTGCACGCCAAACCCAGCTCGCGCGAGATCGCGGCCTGCCGACCCTGGCTCGACGCAGAGCTGGCCACGGTCGAACCGGCACTGATCGTGTGCCTGGGGGCGACGGCGGCGCGGGCACTGTTGGGAAGCGGCTTTCGGGTTACGCGCGAGCGGGGCAAAGTTTTGGAAAGCGAGCGCGGCGAGAAGATTCTGGCCACGTATCATCCCTCGGCGGTGCTGCGGACCCCCGACGAAGCGCGGCGCCACGCGATGCGAGACGAGATGCTTGCCGATTTGCACGTGGCGGCCGAGTGGCTGGGGAAGAGAGGCTCCAGACTTTAGGCTTTAGGGAAGTCAGCGAAAGTTTCCCCCCGACGTTTGCCCCGGCCTCGGCGCGCCACCTATGTCCTGAACCAGATGCGCCACCCATGTCCTGACTGCGCCTCCTTCCCCTAAAGCCTGTAGCCTAAAGCCCTAAAGCCTTTCCCCCAAAGCCTGCTTATGAGCCTGCGATCGGGCACTTCGTTTTGGCTGGCAACCGGGTCCGCACCGATGCGGACGGAACCGCTGGAGGGAGACGCCCGGTGCGACGTGGCCGTGCTGGGAGGCGGCATCACCGGGGCACTCGTTGCCTATCGCCTGGTGGCCGAAGGGGTCGATACCGTGCTGATCGATAAGCGAGAGTTGGGCACCGGCAGCACCGCGGCCAGCACCGGCCTATTGCAGTACGAGATCGATACGCCGCTGGTCGATTTGGTGGAAATGGTCGGCGAGCGGCGGGCCGTCCATGCCTATCGCCGCGGCTTGGAGGCCATCGACGAAATCGAACAGCTCGTGGCCGAGCTGGGCGATCCGTGCGGTTTTCGGCGGCGCGAGAGTTTGTATTTCGCCAGTCATTTCTGGCACGCAGGCCGGCTGCGACGTGAGGCCGAGTGCCGGCAACGGCACGGCTTCGACGTCGAGCTGCTCGACGCCGACGAGCTACGAAAGATCAGCAGCATTCGCGCCCGCGCTGCGCTGCGGTCGACGGGGGACGGCGAGATCGATCCCTATCGCTTCACGCAAAAACTGCTGTTGGCCGCACGCTCGCGGGGGCTGCGCTGTTGGGGACAGACCGAAGTCGTCGAGATCGACGAAGCGGCTGGCGGCGTGTGCCTATCGACGGCCGACGGCAGAATCTCTGCGCGGCGGATCGTGTATGCCACCGGCTACGACTCGCGGCGTTATCTGGCGAGCGATCGTGGCACGCTGCATTGCACCTATGCGCTAGCGAGCGAGCCCTTGGGCACTACGACGGGTTGGCCTGAGGGAATGCTGATTTGGGAAACGGCCCGCCCCTATTTTTACGCCCGGCAGACGGCGGACGGCCGGGCGATCGTGGGCGGGGCCGATTCGGCGTTCGCCTCCGACCACGAGCGCGACGGCAAAGTCGAGCGGCGCGCCGAACAGGTGGTGCGTCGATTTCGGAGGTTGTTCCCCGACATCCCTTTTCAACCGGCCTACGCCTGGGCCGGCACGTTTGGCGAAAGCCCCGACGGTCTGCCCTATATTGGCCAGCCTTCGGGGCGGCCGAACGCCTATTTTGCGATTGGTTACGGGGGCAACGGCATCACGTTCAGCACGATCGCCAGCCGGCTGGTCAGCGATCTTCTTCTTTCGCGGCCGACGAGCGATGCCGACGTGTTCGGCTTCGACCGTTAGGCGACTCTTTCTTGGCGGCCGTGGCCGGCTGCCGCTTCACCGAGCGTGTTTTGCGCGCGGCGGCGGCCGGCTTCTTGGCCGCGTGCTTCAGCGGCGTGGCCGCGGCTTTGGCCGGCTCGATTGCCGGGAGCGGCTGTTCGGCCGGCCCGGCCAACACGCGGCCATCGGGATGAAAACGCGAGCCGTGACAAGGACAATCCCAGGTCTGCTCGGCACGGTTCCAGCGTACGACGCAGCCCATGTGGGTACACTCGGGCGAGAGCAACGTGAGTTTGCCGTGCTCGTCGCGCGAACAGGCCACGCGGTGGCCGTCGAGCTTGAGAATCTTGCCTTCGCCGCGGTGGACGGCGCGGGTCGAAGTTCCCTCGGCCGTGGCAAGCCGATCCTTGAGATAGAAATAGGGATAGTCGAGGTTCTCCTTGAGATAGCGCCAGCCACCTCCGCGGATCTTCTTGCGGTCGGTCGCAAATAGCTCTTGCCAGGGATTCTGGCGGCCGGTGAAACCGTCGCGGGCCATCATGCCGGCCAGCGTGCCCAGCGTGATGCCGTTGCCGGCAAAGCCGGTGGCGACGAATTGCGCCGGGGCAGTCTCGCCGATGAGCGGCAATCCGTCGTTCGTTTCGACGACCTGGCCCGACCAATGATGCTCGACATGTGCGTCGGGAAAGATTTCGCTGAGCAGCGACGTCAGTTTTTCGTAGCACTCGCGCGTGTTGGCATATTGGCCGGTCTTGTGATCTTCGCCGCCAAAGATCACGCGGTCGCGCGTCTTGCCGCGATCGACGCGCAGATAGTAATACGGCTGGCTCGTGTCCCACAGGCTGACTTCCGGGTGCGATGTGCCGGGAAGCGTGGCCGAGACGACATAGGACGAGAAGGAGGCCAGCTTCGATTCCAAGAGCGCGGCGGCGGTTAGGCTGGCAATGCCCATCAGCGGCACATGCGTGGCGATGACGAGACCATCGCACACGATGCGTCGTCCGTGGGCGCGGACGACCAAAGGATCGACGCTGACGCCGTCGACTTCGGTGTGCTCGTAGATCGCGGAGCCGCCCCCCGCGACCAGATGGGCCAGGCCGGCCAAATAGGCCAGTGGCTGGAACTTCGCCTGGTTGGGATAGCGAATTCCCGGCTTGCCGACGTAGGGGACTTTGTCGGCAAACTGGGCATTGATTCCAAGCCGCCTGGCCAGTTCGGCTTCTTCGGCCAGTTGCTCGCGCTCGTCGGAACGGTCGAGCAGCGAAGCGTGCAAAAAACCGGGGACACGGCGAAAGTCGCAAGCAATGCGATGCTCGCCGACAATCGTCTCGATGGCGTCGATGGCCGTCGTGCCGGCCGAATAAACCAGTCGGGCGGCATCTTCGCCAAACGCCTTGACGAGCTGCCCCAGGCGTAGGTCGGTGACCGCCGTGAGATGGGCCGTGGTGTGGCCGGTATCTCCGTCGCCGATACGGTCGCGCTCCAGCACGGCAACTTTGCGTCCCGCCTGCTTGAGGAAAAAGGCGGCCGAAAGGCCCGTGATGCCGCCGCCGATGACGACAATGTCGAAATGGCCGTCGGCCTTCAGCGGGGGCCAGCGGTGGGTGCGGTGCGTTTGCCAATCGGACTGGTTCATGATCGACCATCCTCCCGGGGGCGGAGATTGCGCTTTCGTCCACGAAAACGACCGGAAAATGAGGGTTGCAGCTATCGTGCCAAAGGACGAGTGCCCGCGAGTCCCGCCTCGCGGCACGCAGGCTGCATTGCCCGATGCAACAACCTTCGTTTCCACGGCATCCATGACCCGAGCCAATCATGCAGCGGGCAAACACGAGCAAAGCCGCCGCGAACGGTCGAGAAAACGACCGGCAGCATCGGCAGGCGGCTCGCCAGGCCCAATTGCGCTATGCCAACGACCGGCAGCCCGGAATTCGTAGGCAGCGGCATGGCGGCGGGTTCCGCTATCTCGATCGCCGGGGGCGGCCGGTACGCAGCGCCGAGGCGCTCGCCCGAATCCGGCGGTTGGCGATTCCGCCGGCCTGGACCGACGTGTGGATTGCGGCCCACGAGAACGATCACCTGCAAGCCACCGGCCGCGATGCCAGAGGGCGGAAACAATATCGCTATCATCCGCGCTGGAACGAGACGCGGGGATCCGACAAGTACGCCAGCCTGATCGAGTTTGCCAAGGCGCTGCCGCGCATTCGGCGGCGTGTGGGGCGCGATCTACGGCGCCGCGGCCTGCCCCGCGAAAAGGTGTTGGCGACCGTCGTGCGGCTGTTGGAAGTGTCGCTCGTGCGCGTCGGCAACGCCGAATATGCCCGCGAGAACCACTCCTTCGGTTTGACGACGATGCGGGACCGGCACGTCGACGTTCACGGGCGGGCGATCCGGTTTCACTTTCGGGCCAAGAGCGGCATCGATCGCGATCTGGAAGTGAGTTCGCCGCGGCTGGCCAAAATCGTCCGTCGCTGCCAGGAGCTGCCGGGGCAGGAGCTGTTTCAATACGTCGACGAAGACGGCCGGGTGCGCGACGTCGGCTCGCAGGACGTGAACGACTATTTGCGGCAAATCTCCCAGCGCGAGATTAGTGCCAAAGATTTTCGCACCTGGGCCGGCACCTGGCTGGCCGCGCAAGCCTTGCAGGAGTTCGAGGATTTTGACAGCGGCGCGGCGGCGAACCGAAACGTGACGCGAGCGATCGAAAGCGTGGCCGCCCGGCTGGGCAATACCAAAACCGTGTGCCGCAAATGCTATGTCCATCCCGAGGTGATCGCCGCCTATCTCGATCACTCGCTGCTCAAAACCCTCAAGCAGCGGACAGACCATGCGCTGCGCGGCGATCTGGCGAATCTCAGCGCGGAAGAAGGCGCCGTGCTCGCGCTGCTCGAAGCACGCATGAAGCGGCACCTGGCTGGGAAGCCACCCTTGGAGGAACAACTGAAGCGTTCGATTCGCCGGCGTGCCCGGCCCGGGGCCAAAAGGCGCCGTCACCGGCCGCGGAAACCGCGCTAATCGCCGACAGAAGGGAAACACGGATGCCGGCGATTTTCGCGCGCGCAGGCCCGCCGTTTGCCGCACGAGGGATGGTAGCAATTTCACCATTCGCCGCCGGGATTAACCTGATCGAGGAGACGCCACGATGGCCGCACGCAGCGCAAGCACTCGTTCCACGCAAAGTCGAACGACTCGCAAGGGATCGACTAGAGCGGCGGAAACCCGCAGCCGCCCCAAGCCCCCCTACCCCAAACAAAAACTCGACAAGCCGGGACTGGAGAAAGATCTGAACCCGCAGCCACGATTCGCGGGCAGTGAATACAAGTCGGCAGGCAAGTTGTCGGGAAAGACGGCGTTGATTACCGGCGGCGATTCGGGCATCGGCCGCTCGGTGGCCGTGCTGTTTGCTCGCGAGGGGGCCGACGTGGCGATCAATTACTTGCCCGCGGAGCAGGAAGATGCCGACGAGACCCGGCGCCATGTGAAGAAGGCGGGCCGGCGCTGTTTGCTGCTGCCCGGCGATTTGCGCGATGCGGAGTTCTGTCGCGAACTGGTCGAGAAGACAGTCGAGGAATTTGGCAAGCTCGACATTTTGGTGAGCAACGCTGCCCATCAAGACCGCAAGGCGGAGTTAGGCGACATCAGCGACGACGAATGGCTGAAGACGTTCCGCACGAACATCGATCCGCTGTTTTACCTCAGCCGGGCGGCGCTCG
>DATJTR010000525.1:0-4803 GCA_035503215.1 Pirellulales bacterium | reverse complement strand
TGGCGTGGTCCATGAAGCGTCAGGGCTGGGGTGAAAGGCGCTCGTGGGCTTCTTCGGCCCAAGGACTGTCGGGGGCCAGTTCGAGAAAAGCGGCCCAGTGCAGATCGGCGTCGCCGGGGCGACCAAGCTCGTCGAGCGTGCGGGCGAGATGATAATGGACGTCGGGGTATTCGTCGTGATAGCGCAAGGCCCCTTCGAACGCCGCCACGGCCAACTCCAGCTCGCCCGTTTCGGCCAGCACGCAGCCCAGGTTCGCGCGGGCTTCGACATAATCTTCGTCGAGCTCGATCGCCACGTAATATCGCTCGCGGGCGGCGGGCAGGTCGCCTTGCTGATAGAGCAGCTCGGCCAGGCGGAAGCAGGCTTCGGCCGTTGGACCGGCGGCGGCCATCGCGGTGCGATAGAGATCGGCGGCCGCGTCCAAGTGGCCGATGTCTTCCAGCTCGGCGGCCAGCGACATCATTTCGGCCGGCGAGCCCGCCAACACCGCTTCGGCATGTGCGGCCGGCAGCGACAGGATTTCCTCGGGGACGGCATCGGCTTCGGCCGGCGCGCCCGCGGCGTCGTCGATGAGCGCGCCGAAGTCGAAACGCAACTGGCCTTGCGGATCGACGAGCCCGGCCCCTTGCCTGAGCAGCAGTTGCTTGCCCTCGACGATGACCGACAGTTGGGCCAGCGGCCGCTGCACGCCGGGCACGCTCTGAGCCAAGGCGGCCAGCTTCCGCTCGATCGCCGCGGGGGAAACGCCGGCCGCGAGCAGTTCGGCCAGCCGGCGGGCGGTGGCGACTTCCTGAAAATCGAAATAGGCCAGGCGGCGAACTTCGCGGGCGGCATGGATCAGGCCGCGGCGGTGCCAGCGACGGATCGCCGCCACGGGCACTTTGAGCAGCTCGGCCAGCATGGCGGGAGTGTAAAGCCGGCGTACGCTGGGCTGCGAATCGACCAGCCCTAGCCGCTGCCAAAGCTCGGTCTCGGTGACCACTTCCAGTTCGCCGCTGGTCACGCGCTCGCGGAGCACACGATCGAAAACGTCGTCGATCACGCCGGCGGCCGAAAGCAGCTCGCTTTCGCCGACGATCACCAGGTCGACCGAGGCGTCGAGCCGCTCGACGACCGTGCCGTCGCCAGCCCGGACCAACCGCTGGGCCTCGCGGCGCGACATGCTGCCCAGCTTGCCGACAAAGGCGACGCGGCGGCCGGCAAAATGCCGGCGGGCGGCGGCCTCGGCGCTGGCAGTTTCGGAACTGCCGTCGTCGGTAGCAGTCAGGGTCTGGTCGTGTGGCGGAACGGACATGGCTCGATTCTAGTCAACTGAGCCCAGATTGGGGAAACCCCCGCATGCGGGCAACAGGCCGGCCGGGCCGAAACCGCGCTCGCCGCACGCCGGGCCGCAAGCTAGAATTCGGCAGCGCTGCGGCTTCGATCCGCTGCGCTTGACAGGTTCCACCGAGCGAGAAAGCGAGCGCATGAGCGATCACGGCAAGAATCATCATCACGGTCAGGGACACGGCGAACACGGACACCAGCACGGAGAGCACGGCTACTTGGAGCACGGCCGCAAGGCCTGGCGTTGGCACCGCGATTGGCGCGTGTACGTGGTGGTGATTCTGATGTTGGCCGGCATGTTCGCCTATGTGATGTCGCTGGACGAGTCGCTGCGCCCGGGCCAGCCGCCGCAGCAAGAAATGCCTGCGGCACCCTGACCGAGCGTGCGGCCCACCGAGAAGGAATCGCCCCCATGGCCGACGAGCCGGAAGTGCTGTTCGAAGCGGCGCGGTTTCGCGTGGTGCGGCGGGTGCAAAAGACGCCCGACGGCCGCTTGCACGAGCGGCAAGTGGTCGATCATGCCGGCGCGGTGGCGATCGTGGCGATGGTCGACGACGACCATGTGTGCCTGATCCGCAACTTTCGCGTGGCCGTTGGCGCCACGCTGTGGGAAGTGCCGGCCGGCACGCTCGAACCACCGGAACCGCCGCTGGAAACGGCCCGCCGCGAGTTGATCGAAGAGACCGGCTATCGCTGCGCGAAGCTGGAAAAGTTCGCCGAGCTGTTGATGTCGCCCGGGATTCTCAACGAGCGGATGCACCTCTTCGTGGCCACCGGACTGACGCCCGGCCCGACGGCGCTCGAGGCGGGCGAAGACATTCAAACGGTGATCGTGCCGTGGGCGGAAGCCTTGGCGATGATCGATCGGGGCGAAATCCAGGACGCCAAGACCGTGGCCGGGCTGTTGGCGTATGAGCGGCTTCGCCGCAGGCTTGAGGCTTGAGCGGTGAGGCTCGAGGTAGGCAGCGTAATGTCACCTCCCGCCCGCAGAATCAGCCGCCTGAACTTCGCCGCACACCCGGCTTGACGCAACGCCCCTCAAGCCTCACCACTCAAGCCTCACCACTCAAGCCTCAAGTCTTCTTGTGGTGCGGGCCGTCGGTGCGGAAGGGAGTCGAGGCGGGACCGCCGGCTTTGGCCGTGGGAGCGGTGCCGATCGAAGGCGTGCCGGCGGGGCGGGGGGTGACGGTCGCCCCGACGAGCAGCGGAGCGGCCATCGCCGGTTTCGGCGGACCGTGGACGGCCGGCTCGAGACCGAATTCTTCTTCGGGCAGTTCTTGTTTTTCGCGCTGGGCCTTGCGCATCAAGCCGCGTCCGAAGAACCAGGCCAGGGGGCTGCAGAGGACCGCCGGCAGAATCAGCAGATTGCCGATCAAGGCGGCGGTGAGCAGGCAAAACATCATCGCGCCAAAACGCTGAGTCGGCACGAACGAACTGAGCGCGAAGACGGCCAATCCTAGACCGAGCACGCTCCAGCTTTGGTACATGGCGCGGGCACAGTCCTTGTAGGCCAGCATCACCGATTCCGGCCGGGTTTTGCCCTCGGACAAGCCGCGGCGATACCAGATCAGGAAGTGGACCACGTCGTCGACCGACACGCCGAGCGCCACGGTCGGAGTCATGATCGTGCCGACGTCGATCGTCACGCCGAACCAACCCATCAGGCCGAAGACGACCATCACGGGGAAGACGCTGGGGACGAGCAGGATCAGCCCGGCCGACAGGTCGCGGAAAACTACGGTCATGACGCCGGCGATGGTGAGCAGGTCGTAGATGAAGTTCTCGCCGAGGCCGACGAGCATTTGATACTGTGCTTTGTAGACGACCGGCACCAGGCCTGTGTAGACGGCGTCGATCCCGAGCGGGGCCGGGTCGTCGGCCGTGGGGGCCGAAGCGGCGGCGACGTCTTCCTTGTTCAGTTTTTCTTTGGCCGCCTTGGCCCGCTCGGTGAGGATGCGGGTGCGTTCTGCGGCCAGCACGGGTTCGACTTTCGCCCGCAGATCGTTGAGGAACAGGCCGTAGTCGACGTCGTTCAAAGCGCCGACGCGGGCGCTGATCCGCCACAATTCGCTATCGCCGTCGTTGGCCAGAAAGCCGCCTTCGATGTATTCCTGCCGATGAGCTTCCAGGCGCTTGTTCCAAATGTCGCGCATCGTGCTCTTGCGGATGGGTCCCTTCTTCTTCACGTCCAAGGGCGGAGCGAAGGTGACGGCCGACATGGTGTTGCCGACCTCTTCGATCTCGACGAGGCTTTTTTGGACGCGGTCGACGAGCTCCGCGCGCTCGAACATGGTGAGCGACGAGCGGGTGTTGTCGAAGCGCAGCACGACTTCCATGGGGACGAGCGGGCCGAGATTCGATTCGAGCCACTCGTAGTTCTTGATGATTTCGGCACCCGACGAAAAGAGCTTGGTGAGCTTGATCGAGGTGTTGATCTTCGTCAGGCCGTAACCGCAGACGGCCAGCAGCGCCACGCCGGC
Organism: Pirellulales bacterium; assembly: GCA_035503215.1. Lineage (GTDB taxonomy): Bacteria > Planctomycetota > Planctomycetia > Pirellulales > PALSA-1355 > DATJTR01. The sequence continues at coordinate 997 of DATJTR010000525.1, read as the reverse complement.
GGCAAAGGCGATGTACCAGCGTTTGAGCACTCCGCCCAGAAATCGCTGCCAGACGATCGGCAAATCGAGTTCTTCGGCCTGCGGGGCGTCGCCGTCCAGGGCGCTGCCCTTGCGCATCGGCCAGACCTGCATCCAGGCGGGCAGAAACAGAAACAACAGCCCGAGGGTCGTCAGCACGCCCAGTGCCGTGTAAACGCCGAACATCTTGATCGGGATCAATTCGCTGGTGTAGAGCGAGGCCAGCCCGGCGGCGCTCGTGACGCCCGACAGGGTGCAGGGAATCCAGGCATGCTGGACGGCGCGCGCAGGGGCGCCTTCGACGCCTCCTTCGACCGCCTGGCCGCGATAGTAATTGGCGAAGTGGATGGCGCCCGAGATGCCCGCCACGTAGACCACGGCCGGCATGGTCAGCAGGATGGCGTTCATCGCGCTGCCGGAATAGTAGACTAGCGAAAGGCTGATGGCGCCGGCGTAGAGGGCGGTGACGAAAACCATCATCGTCAGCCGCGTGCTGCGCAAGCACCAATAGGCCAAAGCCAGGCCCACGATGCCGGCCGGGCCAAACAGCCGAGCGAGAGTTTTCTCGCCCTCGGTGCTGATGGCCACGTTATCGACGGGCGGACCGCCCAATTTCACCCGCGAGCGGGGCAGGGCGAGTTCTTTTTGGAGCAGCTCGTACAACGAGTCGAGCGTGTGCCGCAGGTCGCGCTTGGCCTCGGCGGTCAGGGTGACGATGGCACAGCTTTGCTGGTGGTTTTCCTTGCCCACGAACAAGCCGGCCAGCCGGCGCTGGGCTTCCTCCTCGCTGAGCTTGGCGGTGCCGTCGGTCAGCCGCTTGAGCATGGTGCGGCCGGTTTCGACGCTGGCAAACAGCGGCTCGCCGATCGTCGGCTCGGGCGGAATCTTGGGCGGGAAGAGCTTTTGCAGGCCGGCTTGAATCAGCGTGGCCGGCTTGGCATAGACCAGGTTGACGTGGTTGAGGAGCTTGAATTCGAGC
>DATJTR010000524.1:0-5486 GCA_035503215.1 Pirellulales bacterium | reverse complement strand
CGAGTGTCACGACGGGTACGCGGAAGGGGGACAGTCCCATTTTGCTGCGCAAAATCGGGACAGTCCCCTGCAAGCCGCGCCGTAGCGGCAGAGCTAACACACCGAAACGTCATGTCCCACCTTGTTCGCGTTCACGCACCGAGCCGATTGCACTTTGGCCTGCTCGCGCTCGGCGCGCCGGCCCAACGGCAATTCGGCGGCGTCGGCGTGATGGTCGATGCGCCGGGGCTAACGATTTCTTTTCGCGCGAGACCGGCGGGCGCCGGCGAACGATTCACGGCCGTGGGCCCGCTGGCCGAGCGAGCGCTGGCTTTCGCCCGGCGGTTTGCCGAGCATGGCTTCGAAAACGCGGCCGGAGACGCGCTGGGCTGCCAGATCGAAATCGAGTCGGCGCCGCCGGAGCACGTTGGCCTGGGGACGGGCACGCAGTTGGGACTGGCCGTGGCCGCCGGCTTGGACCGATTGGCCGCCGGTGGGGCAGGGGGCCAGCGCGCCACCGACGACGAAGCCACACCCTGGGCTGCACGGATCGGCCGTGGCGAACGCTCGGCCATCGGCACGCATGGGTTCGCCCGCGGTGGGCTATTGGTCGAGGGAGGCAAGCCGGCCGGCGGCGGAGTGTCGGCGTTGGTGAGCCGCGTCGAGCTGCCCGAGACGTGGCGGTTCGTGCTCTTGGTCGATGGCGAAAAGCGGGGCTTGTCGGGGGCCGAAGAGCGCCGGGCGTTTGCCGAGCTGCCGCCGTCGCAGCCCGACATCACGGCGGCATTATGCCGCGAAGTGCTCATCGATTTGCTGCCCGCGGCATTGGAAGGCGACTTCGAGGCCTTCGGCGAAAGCGTTTATCGCTACGGCCACGCGTCGGGACTCTTGTTCGCCGAGCGGCAGGGGGGGGCGTATGCCGCCGGCCGCGAGACGGAACTGGTCGCCTGGCTGGGCTCTCGCGGCGTGCGCGGCGTGGGGCAAAGCTCCTGGGGACCGACGATTTTCGCTCTCTGTCGCGATTCGGCCGAGGCCGCAACGCTGGCCGCCGACGCGACGGATCATTTCGCGGGCCTGACCGCGACCGTTGCCGCTCCGGCAAACCACGGCGCGCGCATCGAATTCGAGTGAAGACGCGCGAGAACCGCTGTCTTTTAGAACTCGACGCGCATTGAATTGAACCACGGAGGACACAGAGGGACGCAGAGGACGCGCAGAGGCGAAGCGGAAAGGCGCTGCCTTACCAAACGCGAACGACGCGCGCGAGCGATTGAGTTTTTTTCTTCTCTGTGGTCCTCTGCGTCCTCTGTGGTGAGATTCTTTTGCCTTCTTCCTCAAGCCTCACGCCTCAAGTCTCATTCACTCCTTCTTCTCCAGCGAGCGCCAGCGGATGTTGCGGAGGCCAGCCGAGGTGGCGTAGGAGCAGATGCCGAGCGGGCGCGAGGGCTCGACTTCGGTGCGGATCGAGATTTTCTTGCCCGTCGTGTCAACGTCGACCTGTTTCTGCCGGTCGATCCAAGCTTCGATCTTGTGGTCGGTCACGCGGACGCGGATCGTGTACCAGCGGCCTTTTTCGAAGGCCACGAAGCGGGTCGTTTCGTTCCGCACCGCGTCTTTGCCGTCGAGGCTCGACAGCCCGACCACGCCGCCCCCCCAGCCGCCGACGATGAAGCTGCACGGCGAATCGCCGACCGGGAAGGTCAGGCCGCAAAAGAAGTCGATGCCGTCGATCCGCCGGGCTTCCAGCTCGACTTCGTAATCCATTTTCGGCGGCGGGCCGCTCCAGGTGATGCCGGTCAACTCGTTGCCAAAGCCCAAGCGAATTTGACCGTCGTCGATTTCGACTTCGCCCTGGCCGGCGAATTTCGTCGGCTGCCACTGGCCAAGCGTTTTGCCGTCGAACATCGACACCCAGGCGTTGGCCGGCGCGACTTCGGCCACGGCCGCCTCGACCAATTCGATCAGTCCCGCGTCGACGAACTGATCGCCGGCGGTTTGATGGCAATGCACGGCCAGCAGGTTCTTGCCCGGCTTCAGCGCGCTGCGGGCGGCGTTGTCGAGCGGCAGCGTGTAATACTCCTGGCTGTAGCCGGCGCGGTCGGCGATGAGGCGGCCGTTGATGTAGACCTGCACGTCGTCGTCGTGCCGCAACCGCAAGGCCGCGGTGCCGAGCGGGGCGGCCACGATTTCGAACGGGCGGCGCAGCCAGACGTCGGTTGTCTTCCAGGCCGTACGGGGATTGGCGCCGGGTTGTTCTTCTTTGCCAAAACCGCCCGGCCCGGTTTGCCACGCGGAGTCGTCGAAACTCGTCACGTTCCAATTGTCGCCCGGCGTGTCGAACGTAAAGCGCCAATCCTGGCCCGACGCTTCGCTGGTGGCGACGATGTTTTTGCGCTCGGCGAACTGGCCTCTCGCGGCACGCACCGCCTGGGCCAGATCGAGCTTGATCTCGGCCCGATCGTAGGTCACGAGGCCATTGGTTTCGGTTTCGACGTCGGTAAGCTGCGTGTAGACCGCGGCGGCCAGCCCGGCCGATTCGTGCAGCTCCCACGTTTTTTGCCACAAATCGGTGTAGCGGCTCGTGAGTTCGTCGCTGGCCAGCGCACGGTTGCGCACCCAATCGGCAGCGCCCCAGCGGTGGCCCTCGACCGCGAGGCCCAATCCGCCAAATTCGCCGAGCACGGTCGCCCGGGCCGAATCGGGCGTGGGGGCGAGCGGACCAGGATAAACGTGGGTGTCGAGCACGTTGCCCACGCCTTTGTCGGCCCAGCCGCTGGCGTCGGTCACCAGACGGGTCGGATCAAGCCGGTGGATCTTTTCGGTCAACCGCTCGGTGTCGAACTGCCCCCAGCCTTCGTTGAACAGAATCCAATGCACGATCGAGGGATGGTTCTTGCGGCCGGCGATCATGCGCTCCAGTTCGACTTCGAACTGCCGCTGGATTTCGGGCGTGTTGTTGCTGGCCGAGGGCATGTCTTGCCAGACCAACAGCCCCAACACGTCGCACCAGTAATACCAGCGATCGGGCTCGACCTTGATGTGCTTGCGCGAAGCGTTGAAGCCGAGCTTTTTGGTCAGTTCGACGTCGTATTTCAGGGCGTCGTCGGTCGGGGCGGTGTACAGCCCGTCGGGCCAAAAGCCCTGGTCGAGCGGAGCGGTGATGAACAGCGGTTTGCCGTTCAGCGCGATTTGCTGCCGGCCGCTGTCGTCGCGGACGAGCGAAATCTTCCGCAGCCCGCAATAGCTTTCGACCCGATCGACCACGCGGTCGCCTTGCGAAATAGTGACTTCCAGGTTGTAGAGGAACGGCTCGTCGGGACTCCAGGGCTTGGGGTTCGGAATCGGGATGGTGATTTCCGTGCCGGGCGTGCCACGACGACGGGCGACTTCGGTACTGTCGACGCTCACCACGGCTTCGACGCGGTCGGTGTCGGCGGTGCCTGCTCCGACCACCGTCAGCTTCACCGCGCCGGCGTCAAAGTCGGGCACGATCTCCAAGCGCTCGACGTGGGGGGCCGAAACCGGCTCGAGCCACACGGTTTGCCAAATGCCGGTCGAGGGGGTGTACCAATAGCTGTCAGGCTTGTCGACTTGCTTGCCGCGTGCTTGCGTGCCCGATGACGACGGATCGAACGCAGACACGACCAGCCGCTGCGGGCCGGTGGGGTTGAGGGCGTCGGTGACGTCGAACGTGAAGGCGTCAAAACCTCCCTTGTGCGTGCCGAGCTCGTGTCCGTTCAGCCATACGGTCGCCCGCCAATCGACGGCGCCGAAGTGCAGTAGGATGCGTTTGTCGTGCCAATTGGCCGGCACCTCGAACGTGCGGCGGTACCAAAGGTGATGCGCCGATTGCATCACGCCCGACAGTGCCGACTCGACCGGAAACGGCACCAGGATTTGCTGGTCGAACTTGTCGGGCGGAGCAACCTGCTCGCCGCCGCCGATGGCCAGCTCCCACAAGCCGTTCAGGCTTTGCCACTGCGGGCGGACGAGCTGCGGCCGAGGATATTCGGGATGAGCGTTTTTGGGCGAAACGTCTTTGGCCCAGCGCGTCATCAGCGGGGCGACGCCCGGTTTCCATTCGTCGGCCAGGGCGCTCGCGGCCGGCAGGCAGAGCAGGGCGAGCGCAAGGGCAGCGCGGCGTAGAGGGGGACGGAGACGCATGGTGGATGGTCCGGTTAGCTAGGTGCGACTCCGTACAGTGTAATCGCCGGCCGCGCTGTTTTCGATAATCACCCCGGTCAGTGCGGCGATCGCCGGCGCTTGCAAAACGTCGATGCGCACACCTTTCAGGCTTTCGACTTCGATCTCCAAACCGTCAAGGCAAGAACCGCGCAAATCGACGTCGGAAAGATTCGTGCGAATGAAGCGGGCGCCCGTCAGGTTGCAATCCCGCAGCGTGACATGCGTGAGCGATGCCCCCTCGAACGTGGCGTTGGAGAGATCGCATTTTTCAAACCGGCAGCGTGTGAGCCTTGCCAAGGGAAAGACCGCGTAGTCGGCCTTGCAGTTGAGCCAGGCGACGTTTTCCAACCGGCCTTCCGCGGCGACGAAACCCGTCAAGCGGCAACTGGCGAATTCGACTCTCGAAAATCGCGTGCCGGTCCAATCGGCGGCCGACAGGTCGCACGACGCGATTCGGGTGTCCTCGAACATGGCGCTGCGCAAGCTGGATTTCGCAAGCACCGTCTTCTCGATGAGGCAGCGGTCGAAGCGGATTCCAGGCAGGGGTCGCCCCGAGTATTTCAGGGAGGAAAACAGAAAGCCGCTGTACTCGGACTCGACCAGCTCCGCGTCGGCGGGAAATCGCTTGAGCTCCGCGCCGTCGTTCAGATCGGGAGGTGTCAGCTTGAGCGAGGTCTCGGGCATGCGGTGAGTTTAGCTAGCCGGGAGTCGCGGGTGGAGTGTTTGGCGCGCTCGCGCCGCCCGCCGGGGCTTTCGCCCGCTGTGCCGCGATCAAGTCGAGGCGTTCTTTCACGATTTCTTCTCGCCGTTCTTGCAGTCCACCAACTTTGAACGAAATCCAAAAACAGCGCACGGCCAGCAAAAACGCGATCACCATGCCCAGAATCCACGTTTCAGGCGATCGTGTATGGCCATTCCACAAATCCCACGCATAAAGCGTCACGGCCGTAACCATCAACATGGCGACTTCTAAGCTGAACCATTCAAGCCGGACTTTGCCAATGCGCATGATTTGACGCCTCGCTGGTTCGGTCTGGGCGGTGGCGAAACAACACTCGCATTCTATCCCGTCGGACTGGCGGCAGCACGCCGGCATGCACCGGCCATCGGAAAACCCGCAAAACTTGACCCTGCTGCCGCCGGGCCTTAGGATTCGGGCGACTTTTCACCTCGATCTCGCCGGGCAGCCGATCCTGATGACAACCGACGCCTGGGGAGTGGTCGACGAATACTACGATGCGCTCGGCACGCATCGGGTCACCTCGCCCGAGACGCGGGCCACGATTCATGCGGCAATGGGGGTCGAGCCGGGGAGCGAGCGC
>DATJTR010000523.1:0-2633 GCA_035503215.1 Pirellulales bacterium | reverse complement strand
GGTGAAACCGGCCCGATCTCCCATCACCGTGAGGGTCGTGGCGGCATAGGCCCCTTCATAGCGGGCGAGCACCGCCGCCTCGCCGCGGCGCACGGCACTCATCAAGCCGAACCGCGAGGCGGTCGCCACCTCGGTGTTGTTGCTCTCGATGAACGCTTCGCTCGTCACGTCGCGCACGCGGCCGTCGGCGTAAGTCGCCACCACGCGCACTTGCTGCCGGCTGCCGATCCGCGAGATCACGGGGTTTTGCGGCAACAGCTCGATCCGAGCCACGCGGGAAGAGGCGGGATTGATCTTCGCCCCGTCTCGAATCCAGTCGCGCAGGATTTCGTAATAGGCCTCGTGTTCCTTGGTAAGCTGGCCCCCCACGTGTGGCACGCCAGCCGATGCCTTCAGCAGCATCAGGCTGCGGTCGGGGGAGGCGGCGTTCACGCGCCTGCCGGCCAGATCGTCGGTCAGCGCTCGCACGTCGAACACGGCGTCGTAGCCGCGCAGACTGAGCTTGAAACCGTTCTTGCCCTTGGCCGCTCCGTGACACGTGCCGGCCGTGCAGCCCAGCTTCGACAATACCGGCGCGACGTCCTGCACATAATCGGGCACGCGCGGCTTGGCCAATCCCTCCACGTGTACCGGCACGCTCACCTGCTGCCCGGCTAGAGCGATTGTCAGTGGACTATCACCATCGGCCTTGGCCTGCACCAGTCCGGTCGGGGTGACCTCAACCACTTTGCTCGACAGCTCGGCCGCCACGATCCGGGTGACGTCGAGCGTTTCACCCGAGTCGAGCTGCGCCATCACGAACATTTGCACGTAATCGCTGCGGCCGCCCAATTGGATCGACGAAGGTTGCACGTCGAGCTGCACCACTTTGGCATCTGGCGGCAAAACTTCGGTCGTGATGGGGTCGGCCGGCCGCTTGGCCACCACCGGCTCGCTGGCTGCCACGGAGCTCGCGCTCGGTGAAATCGGCGCGGGAGCAAACTGTTTGGCGATCGCCCCCGAGTCGGCATCGACGAGCCGCACGATGCCATCCCCACCGGCCACGGCGACGCGTTTGCCGCTCGCATCGATGGCGACCGCGTAAATCGGCGTTTCGTCGACTTTCAGTTGCCACAGAAGCTTGGAGCCCTTTTCCCGATAGGCCTCCATCGCCTTGCGTTCATCGCCGTTTCGCGCGCCGGGAACCTTCGCCATGATCGCCTTGATCTCCGGCGGAATGTCCCCCTCGTAGTCGTAGGTACAGAGCGTTACTTCACCTTTCCCGTCGAGGCTGCTGCCGGCGGCAATCCGTTTGCCGTCGCGGCTGAAGCGGACGTTGAACACCCGCCCACGCATCGGAAACAGCTCATAGATCAGATTCGCGTCGTCGCCGATCACGCGGGCGCTTTCGCGATAGATGCGGTACACCTTGGGCGTGCCATCGGCACCGCCGACGACGACCTGGTTCAATTTCGGATGACCGGAGATCGACTGCACGCCCCCCTTGAGCGCCCCGGGCGTGATCGAGGTGACATTGTCGATGAATCGCTGCGTGGCGATTTCGGTCAGCTTGACCGTCATGTCGCGGCCGACCGAAACGACGTGCGTGCCGTCGGGCGAGAACGTGGTGTCGCGAACCCAATCGTTATGGGCTCCCTGGAACAGCACTTGTTCGCCACTGGTGGCATCGATGGCCCGGACCGAATTGTCCTCCGCGTCGCCGCAGCCGAAGCAGATCAGCTTGCCGTCCGGCGACCAATTGGCCCCGTAGATCACGTTGAAGCCGACCGGCACCGAGCGAATCTGTTTCCGCTCCGCCACGTCCCAAATCTGCAGCTCGCCCATTTCGGCCGGCACCCCCCCCGCCACGGCCAGCTTGCTGCCGTCCGGCGAGAATCGCACCGATTCGATCCGCTCCGACTTGCCGACCAGACGGCCAACGACGTTGCCCGATTCGGGATCGACGAGGAACACTTCGTGGTAACCGGCTACGGCCAGCAGCTTGCCGTCCGGCGAGAAATCGAGCGAGGTGATCACGGCGGGCCGAGCGTAGACCGGCGGATGCTCGGCATCGTACTGCGGCGCCGCATAGGTGGCCGTGTCGTCTTTCGCCCCTTGGGCGATCCAGGCCTTGATCGTTTCGACGTCGGCCAAGGCCAGGGCAGGCCGGTCTTTGGGCATGGCCGCCTTGCCGTCGGCCGGCGTGATCTGCTCAATGAGATGGCTTTCCTCCGGCTTGCCGGGGACGATCGCCTTATCTCCCGATTCACCCCCCGCCAACAGCTTGGCGAAGTCGGTCATGATGTATTGTCCGCTGGCCTTGGCCGGCTGGTGGCAGCCTTGGCACTGGGCCTGAAGAATCGGGCGAACCTGCTTGTAGTAACTGATCCCCGCGGGTTCGGCCGGCTTGTCCTCCGCCCGAACCACCGCGGCAGCGCACACGATCAACGCCAACAGACCATAAAGCCGGAGCAACTTCATAACGGGCTACCTGCATCAATTCGTGATGGGACGCGCATGCTCGCACTCTTGGCGCCGCACAGGGGCAAACGTAGGGCAATGCCCTAAAGCGCTGGGGCAAACGCCAAGATGGAAGCTCACTGGCTTCGGGCGATCTTCACCGCATGCGTCAAGTCGTTCGAATCCGTGCGTAT
>DATJTR010000522.1:0-2133 GCA_035503215.1 Pirellulales bacterium | reverse complement strand
GCCGAGCGCGCGACCGATTTCATTCGACGGCACGCCGACGAGCCTTTCTTCCTTTACTTGCCCTTCAACGCTTGCCACTCGCCGCTCGAAGCTCCGGAAAAGTATCTCGATCGCTTTCCCAAGAGTCTGCAGCCTGCGCGGCGTGCTTTCGCCGCGGTGTTGTCGGCCATGGACGACGCCGTCGGCCAGGTTCTCACCACATTGCACGAGAAGAACTTGGACGAGAGCACGCTAATTTTCTTTCTCAGCGACAATGGTGGGACGAACACGCCCGGCTCCAGTAATAAGCCGCTGCGCGGCCAGAAGATGACCACCTGGGAAGGGGGAATTCACGTCCCGTTTTTCGTCCAGTGGACGGGAACGATTCCCGCGGGAGTCGTCTACGACCAGCCGGTGATTTCGCTCGATATCCTGCCGACTGCAATCGCAGCCGCGGGCGGCGAGGTGAAACCGGACTGGAAGCTGGACGGCGTGAACCTGCTTCCTTATTTGACGAAGAAGACCGAGGGACCGCCGCATTCGGCGTTGTTTTGGCGGTTGGGGCCGCAACGAGCCGTGCGGATGGGAAACTGGAAATTGGTACAGCCCCGCGATCCTGCGGTGAAGCAACCTGGCGTGAAGCTGCAGGATCTGGCGGTGCTATCCAAACCGTTCTTGATCGATTTGGCCGCCGATCCGGGCGAAGAGCACGATTTGTCGGCCGAGCATCCCGACAAGGTGGCCGAGCTCACCAAGGCTTGGGAAGAGTGGAATTCGCAGCTGCAGGAGCCTGGTTGGCTGCCCTAGCCGGCGATCAGGCCGCGCGTCGCCGGCCGGGCTCAAGCTGCCGTTCCACGGCTTGATACACCCGCTCGACGGTCAGATCTCGCATGCAGCGATGATGCGAATACGGGCAGACATGCCGCATGCATGGGCCGCAGGGCACTTCGTGCTGCAGGCAGATTTCGCCGGCGTAGTGGCTACTCGTCCAATCCATGAACGTCGGACCAAACAGCGTCACGACGGGAAGTCCAAAGGCCACGCCGAAGAACCGCGGCCCGCTGTCGGTCGTCACCAGCATCCGGCTGCGGCGCACGCAAGCTTTGGTCAATCCCAGACTCACCGGCTCGCCAGCCAGGCTGATCACTCCCGGATGCCGGGCTTCGTGTACGATCTTCTGCGCGGTCTGCCGCTCATTAGGTCCGCAAACGACCAGGACGCGAAGTCCGTGCCGCTCGACGATCCGGCGCGCTAGTTCGCCAAAATACTCGGACGGCCACAATTTGGCCGCTCCAAACGCACCGCTCGAATTCAGCACCACGACTTCGTCGCCCGGCGGCAACGAATACTTTTCCCATACCGCGTCGGCCGCCGCTTCGTCGCTGGGCAAAGTCGTCAGATCCAATCGTGGCGATTGGCGTGGCGCGCCCGCTGCATAGGCCAGTTCCAAATAGCTGTCGATCGCTGGCGTTGGAATCCGTTTGCCGCCTCGGCGCGATGGATACAATCGTTTGGTCAACGTCAACGACCGGCCATAGCGGGCGTAGCCGATGCGCTCTCGGGCACCGGTCGCCCAGGCGATCAAGCCGGTGCGAAGCGAATTCGTCAGTAGGACGATCGCGTCGGGGCTGCAAGCCCGCAACTGTTTGATCACCGACCAACTCCCCATCTCCGGGTCGCGCGAGTGGGGGTCGAACAGAATCTGCTCGTCGAGGGTTTCGACGCCGGCCAATACTTCCGCGATATACGGGCGCGATACCGCCACCATCCGTCCACGCATGCCTGCCAACGACCGCAGCGCTCGCAGGGCCGGTGTGGCCATGACGGCATCGCCGACCCAATTCGGCAGAAAAACGGCAAGGTTCATATCTCGGCCGGGCGGTTCGCGGGGCAGTTCAGGAGGGAAGTGCGAACACCGCCGCTGGGCGCGGTGCTAGCACGCAGTATTCAGGCCCGCGGAGTGTATCGCGAGAGGGCGAATCGACAAAGGCGAGTTTCGACCTGCGGCGCCAGCGTTCCTGGCCGGTGGGCGTGCCGCAGCTGCCGTCCCACCGCATTTCCGCACGCGCGCGAACATGATGAGCGGGGCGGGCGACTCCCTCACCGGCTTCATTTGCCGCCGGTCAATTCTTCCAGCGCCGCCGCGAATGCTCA
>DATJTR010000521.1:0-3377 GCA_035503215.1 Pirellulales bacterium | reverse complement strand
AACCGCCGCGACCGCCTGACCACGATCCTGGTCGTGCCACTGATGAGCTGCAGCGCCCGCCTGCCGGTCTACAGCATTCTGATCGCCGGTTTCATTCCTCACCGCGGACTGTTGGGAGGCTGGCTGCCGCTGGCCGGCCTAACGCTGCTAGCCATGTACCTGATCGGCATCGTCACCGCGGCCGGCGTAGCGCTGGTCCTCAAGCGCACACTGCTGCGCGGGCCGACGCCGCCGTTCGTGATGGAGCTGCCCAGCTATAAATGGCCCTCCCCGCGACTGATCGTGTGGCGCGTGCTGGAGCGGGCCTGGGATTTCGTCAGCCAGGCCGGCACGCTGATCCTGGCGGTGTCGATCATTGTTTGGGCCGCCGCCTACTATCCGCACGATGCCGAGCGCGTCGAAACTCCCTATCAGACCCAACAAGCCGAGATTTCCGCCGGCCTGAAGGCCGCGGACCTATCGCCCGAAAAGCGGGAAGAACTGGAAGCCCAAGCTGCGGACCTCGACCACCAGATCGCCGCAGACTACCAGCGGCAAAGCTACCTCGGCCGTTTTGGCCAGGCGATCGAGCCGGCCGTGCGGCCGCTGGGTTGGGACTGGCGGATCGGCTGCGCGGTGATCGCCTCGTTTCCGGCCCGCGAAGTGGTGATGGGAGCCCTGGGAGTGATCTATCACCTCGGCTCCGACCTCGACGTGGGCGACGAGAGCGATCAAAATCAACTCGTCGAGCGGCTGCGTGCCGCCCGCTACGACGGCACCGACGAGCCGGTGTTCACCGTTCCCGTGGCGCTCTCGCTGATGGTGTTTTTTGCCCTCTGTGCCCAGTGTGCCTCGACGCTGGCGGTCATCCGTCGCGAAACCGGCAGTTGGCTCTGGCCGCTATTCACGTTCACCTACATGACCACGCTGGCCTACCTGGCCGCACTGCTAACGTATCAAATCGGCCGCTGGCTGCTGGCCTGAGGCGCTCGAGCGATGAACTTCGACTGGCAAAATATCAACTGGCAAAATATTGCGGCGCTGGCGATCGTAGCCGCCGCGGCCGTGTATGTCGCCCGCGTGGTATACCGCATGATCTTTTCCGCCAAGCCCTCCTGCGGCGGCTGCGGCACGTGCGACGCGTCGGGCAGCAAATCGCGGCCGCTCGTCTCGCTCGATCCCGCGCCTAAACAGCCCGGGCGCTGACCCGGGGCGCCGGCGAGGGGAAAACCGTTCTGACCCGCTTTTCGAGACAACTGCCATGCAGCGGAAAAAACGATTAGTTGCCCTCGCCGCGGCCGCCATGCTGCTGGCCGCTTGGAGCACCTTCCGAAGCGGCCCGGCGGGGGAAGTTCTTACCGCGGCCGAGGCCAAGGCAGGGCTCATCGAGTTGTTCAAGCACCCGCCCGACCCGGTGCTGGGAGAATTCATTAAACCGCTCGAAGATTCAGTGGCCGAACCGGGCGACGGGCCGGACGTCGTCTCGTTCGGCCCGTGCCAGTGCAATCTCAAAGATCGCACGTTCGAACTCACGATCGACTCGCCGGAACTGTTCCTGACCTGCTCGGGGCGTTTCCGGCCCGGCGCCGATGGCAACTGGCAGGCAGTTTCCGACAATGTATTGCGCTCGTGCCACGGACCGTGGGAACAGGCCGCCCGTTAACCTTCAGAAAAAATCGCGCCCAGGGCGGCGTGGCTGCCCAGTCGCATCGTGGCCGGCATTTTTCGACGCGGGACGGGACTCCAAATGGAAATCATTTCAACGCAGGAATGCCGGGAATGGGTCAGCTCCAATCTCGGCGCTGGCTTTACCCTCGAGGCGATACGGAGTGAGTTCCCGCGTTGGTTTAACTACCGACTCCCGGCGGCGACCTCGCGCAAAACTGCAATTGCCCGCGCCCTGAGCAGCGACGACTACGTGATTGACACGCGTCGGCCCGGGCTCTTTTGGATTACGGAATGGGGTGTATCGTACGAAATTCCCGCGATCTTTTATGGCTATCGAAAGTCGTTGGGCGAGGATCGGCAGCTCATTGACGCCCCGGGTCATGTCTTCCATCGAGCGGATCTGCAGCAGCTTGAGTGCTTGCTCGGTCTGTCGCTCTATTTTTACTGGGACGCAATCCTCTTCGACGGCTCGGGCACGGTTGCGTTCGGGTGTGACCACCATGAGTGGCTATCGGTCTACGCGAAGACCGAGGACCGCCTGCGATCGGTCATGGGCATGCTTGAGCCATACGAGCTTGAGGAGGTCCGCAATTGAGGGTGCATGACGGAAGCGGGCCAGAACGATTCTCCCGACGCGCCTGGCGAGTGGCTAAATCGTACTGATCCGTTTTTGATGCGGTCGTAATCGACCCAAAGAGGTGCTACATGACGATGGCAAAGACGAAGCGCCTCGCGCCGCGGCCGAAAGTCACACCCATACCAAGCGTCCCCTCAGGATCTGGATACGTGCCCGCCGACCCTCCTACGGAAATGATTCGCTTCGACACCCGGCGGTCAAAGATTGGCGAAGTCCTGGTCGCCGTTTCGGACCAGGCAATCGTGGCAATCCTCCTGGGCGATCGTTTGGCAGAAGTATCCGCCGACTTAGCGCGGCGATTCCCCCAGGCCTTCATCGTCCGGGCACCCATGAGTCGGATCGTGGGCCAGGTGGTGCGATACGTCAACGCGCCGCGCGGCAGCCTCGACGTGCGACTGGAATTCCGGGGCACCGCGTTTCAACAGCAGGTCTGGAACGCCGTGCGGAAAATTCCCGCCGGACAAACCTCGAGCTACTCCGAGCTGGCGCGCCAAATTGGCAGGCCGAGAGCCGTGCGTGCGGTAGGAACGGCCTGCGCGAAGAACAATCACGCCTTCGCCGTTCCCTGCCATCGCGTGCTCCATAAGGACGGCTCGATGTCCTGGGGCGAGGCTTGGGGTAAACAGCGACAGCAGGAATTGCTTGCGCTCGAGGAGGCCGCCGCAAGGAAAAACCAAAAGCGACAGCGACGCAAAGTCACCCCCCTTCACGCGAGCGAAAACAGCGCCGAAAGCAAACCGCCCGCCCTTGAAGTCTTGGCTTTGAAAAAAGGTGTCAGGAACCAATGATCGATTTGGTTCCTGACACCTTTTTTCATTCTCTTTTCATTCGATCACTTCGACGGCCACTCGCAACGTAATCGGTTCCGGCCGCGTGCAAATCGTGTCGTCGCAGGCCTGATAACTCACCCGGATCGCGATCGGCAGCTCCCCCAGCGGCTGCCCCTTCGCGATCCGCAGTTGCCGAAGGAAGGTCACGTCGCCGTTGTAACCGGGGCCGCGCCCCGTCGGACCATCCAGCATCGATGGCCGCGGCAACACCCACTCGCCCTCCGCCGCAACTCCAGCGGGCAGTTCGAGCTTCAAACGCGTCG
>DATJTR010000520.1:0-10192 GCA_035503215.1 Pirellulales bacterium | reverse complement strand
GATCAGATCGCGGGCCACGGTCCCTTGGTCCTGGTTGAGCACGGCGACGTGTACGCCCTTCACTTCCTGCGTGGCGACGAAGGCGAAAACGCACATCTCGACGAGCGGCGGCACGATCAGGATGCCGCGGCTTTTGGGGTCGCGCCACAGGGCGAGCAGTTCTTTGATGAGCAGAGTCCAGATTCGCTGCCACATGGTGCCGTCACTCCAAACGCATGCGGGTTTTGAGGATCAGCAATCCCAAGAGCAGCACCGCGATCGTGGCCAAGGTGGCCATGGCAGGCAGCAGCACCGCCATCACGTCGCCGGCCAGAAACAGCGTCTGCAGGCTGGTCACGTAGTAGCGGGCCGGCAGGAAATAGGTGATCAGGCGAACCGGCGTCGGCATGCTGTTGATTTCGAAGATGAAGCCCGACAGCTCGAAGGCCGGCAGAAACGCGGCGATCAGCGCGGCCTGGCTGGCCACGAACTGATTGCGGGTGACGGTTGAGATGAGCAGCCCTTGCGGCAACATGGTGAGCAGGAACAGGGCCGTCACCAACAGCAGCATGCCGATCGAGCCGCGAAACGGGACGTCGAAGACCCACACCGCGGCGGTGGCCGCCAGACTCATCGCGCCCATGCCCAGGAGAAAGTAGGGAATCAGTTTGCCGAGCAGGAATTCCGAAACGCCGACGGGCGTGGTCATGAGGGCCTCGATCGTGCCGCGTTCCCATTCGCGGGCGACGACCAGCGCGGTGAGCAGCGTGCCGATGAGGGTCATGATGATGGCGACCGAGCCAGGAATGAGGAAATTCTGGCTGCGGGCGTCGGGATTGAACCAATAGCGCGGTTCCAGATAGACGAGCGATTTCAGCCGGTCAGTCGGCACCAGGTTGGCATGGGCGAACGTTTCTTGGATGAGCCAATTGCTCCACACGCCTTGGGCGTAGTTGAGCACGAGCCCGGCCGTGTTCGGATCGCTGCCATCGACCAGGATTTGCACCGGGGCCGAATCGCCCCGCCCCAGCCGGTCGGAAAAGTCGTCGGCCAGGACGATCACGCCCTTCACCCGGCCGGCCAGCATGTCGTCTTTTGGCTGCGCACGGTGCGCGTACTGGCGGACGATGAAGTATTGCGAATTATGGAACGAGTCGAGCAGGCTGGTCGCCTCGGGGGTCGGGTTTTCGACCACCACGGCCACGGGAACCTGCCGGAGGTCGAGCGTGACGCCATAGCCGAAGATGAACAAGAGCAACAGCGGCATCAGTCCGGCGATCAGATAGCTGCTCGGATCGCGGACGATTTGAATCATCTCTTTGCGCGACAACCCCCGCACGCGCCGCCACCAGGCCGGCCACGTGTCGGACTCTCGGCTGGGATCAAACCGCCTGGCGGTCATAATGCTCCACCAATTCGATAAAGGCGTCTTCCAGCGTCGGGTCGGGGCGCTCCAGGCTGCGGGCCGCGTCTTTCAATTCGTCGGGCGAGCCTTGCGCGATCATGTGGCCGTGATAGACCAGGCCGATGCGGTCGCAGTATTCGGCCTCGTCGAGGAAGTGGGTCGTGACCAGCACCGTCACGCCATGTTCGACCATGGCGTTGATGTGCAGCCAGAACTCGCGGCGTGTCAGCGGATCGACCCCCGACGTGGGCTCGTCCAGAAACAGCACGGCGGGATTGTGCATCACGGCCGAGGCCAGCGCCAGCCGCTGCTTGAAGCCGAGCGGAATCTCGGCCGCGTTCTGATTCAAATAGGGTACCAGCCCAAACGTATCGATCACGCGGGCGATCGCGTCGCGCTTTCGCTGCCGCGACAGACCGTAGACGCCGGCGAAAAAGTCGAGGTTCTGCCGCACGCTCAAGTCGCCATAGAGCGAGAACTTTTGGGCCATGTAGCCCAGCCGGCGGCGGGCGGCCCCGCCGGCCCGATGCAGATCTTGCCCCGCCACGCGGGCGCTGCCGGCCGTGGGCTTGAGCAGTCCGCACATCATTTTGAACGTGGTCGACTTGCCGGCACCGTTGGGGCCGAGCAGTCCGTAGATTTCGCCGCGCGGGATGCGGAAGGAAATGTCGCGGGCCGCGGTGAAACTGCCAAACCGCTTGGTCAGACCGATCGCTTCGACGACTGCCTGACCTTCGGTGAGCACGTCGTCGGGTGCCTGCCCGAGTGGCGATTCGTATTTCGGGCCGCCTCCCAACAGATCGACGAAAGCGTCTTCGAATCGAGGAGCGGTTTCTTCGACCACGGCGTGCGGTGCCCCCAGAGTGGTGCCGTCCGGAGCGGCCGCGCCCTCGGCCATCACCAGGCGAACGCTGGCTCCTTGGATCACCGCATCGACGATTTCCGGCCGCCGAATGACGCGGGAGAGAACACGCCGCCGGCTTTGTCCCAGATTCTGCAGCAGAAAACTGCGGCCGGCGGCACGGTCGGTCAGATTCGTGGGGGGCCCGAAATAGAGTTGCTGGCCTTGATTGAGGAGCAGGACCGTGGCGCAGCGCTCGGCTTCATCCAAGTAGGCCGTGCTCCAGACGACGCCGATCCCCTCGTCGACCAGCTCGTACACCATGCGCCACAATTCCCGCCGCGAGATCGGATCGACGCCGACGCTCGGTTCGTCGAGCAGCAACAAACGGGGTGTGTGGATCAGCGAGCAGGCCAGCCCCAGCTTTTGCTTCATGCCGCCCGACAGTTTTCCGGCCAGGCGGCCAGTGAAGGGCGCGAGGGCGGTGAACGCCAGCAGCCGCTCGAACGCTTCGGTTCGCTCGCGACCGACGACGCCGCGCAGGTCGGCGTAGAGCCTGAGGTTCTCGGCGACGGTCAGATCTTCGTAGAGGCCGAACCGCTGTGGCATGTAGCTGACGACGTGCCGCAGTTGGTTGGTGCCGGTGAGCGTGTCGTCGCCGCAAACCGTGATCTGACCCGCCGAGGGGAGCATCAGCCCGGCCAACAAGCGAATGAGGGTCGTTTTTCCGGCTCCGTCGGGACCGACGAGGCCGGTGACTTCGCCGGCGGCGATCGACAGGCTGAGCTGATCGATGGCCGGAGCGGTTTGACCGCGAAAGTGTTTGGTGACCTGCCTGACTTCGGCCAGCAACCGCGTGGCCATGCGTCAGTCCTTCTTTTGGTCCAAATCGAAGGTCACCGTGACCGGCATTCCTTGCCGCAGCCCGGAATCGGGATTATCGACGATCACGCGCAAGCGATAGACCAGGTCGGTGCGCAGCTCGCGGGTTTCGACCGCCTTGGGCGTGAATTCGGCGACGGGCGAGATAAAGCCGATTTGTCCGCCGTAGACTTCCTTCGACGAATCGGTGCGAATCTGGGCCTTCAGCCCCGGGGCGATCCGGCCCAGGTCGACTTCGTTGACGTAGGTGCGGACCCAGACCGGCGTGTTGAGCGTGAGGGCGAAAATCGTTTCGCCGGGCGATACGATCGCGCCGCGTTCGCGGGCCCGGGTGAGCACTACGCCGTCGCTGGGTGCCACCAGTTCGGCATCGTTCAGGCGGCGCTGCGACTGAACGACGGCGGCCTCTTCGACGGCCAATTGGGCACGGGCGGCCGCAATGTCTTCTTCCCGGGGACCGATCTTGATCATGTCGAGCGATTCTTGAGCCGCCTTCAGGCGGGCTTCTTCCTCATGCAGCGCGCTGCGATAGCCGTCGAGATCCTTGGCGCTGACGCTGCCGCCGGCGACGAGTTTCTCGAAGCGGTTGAAGTTCTGCTCGGCCAGTCGCAACGCTGCCTGACGTTCGACGACTTGGGCTTCGGCCCCCGCGATTTCTTGCGGCCGCGAACCGTTCACCAATTTCTCGAGTGTGGCCTGGGCCGAATCGCGGCGCGCGGTGACCGCCCGCAGATCGTCTTCGAAGTATTGCTTGTCGAGCGTGGCGATGGTCTGACCGGCCACGACCGCGTCTCCTTCGTCGACTTCGAGCGTGGCAATGCGGCCATCGACCTTGAAAGCCAGATTGACCTGACGCACGTCGATGTTGCCTTGCAGCACCAAATGGCGCTCGTCGATCGTGGCATGGGTGATGTGGTACCAGGCGGCGGAGATCGCTCCCAGCGCCACGACGGCCAACACTGGCAACACCACGCGCAGCGGACTGGGCGCATTTAGCGCATCGGCAGCAGCGCTCGCCGATTTCTTGCCTTCGAACGCGTGTCGGTGAACGTCGCCGGTGCGCAGGGAGGCGGGAGCCGTTTCCGGCGGCGAATGGAGGGGTGGGGCATATTTGGCAGACGGATGGTGGGGATCTTCTTTGGTGCTCGACATGAACGCGTGTTCCTCAACCCTACATCTGGCCTATCTTACCGCCGTAGAATGCTTCTTCTTCACGGTTAGCGCGCTGGGGGCTTACTGTCAGAACCGAATCGGCTGGCGGTCAGCATCCAGACTACTCTACCCGGCTGACGGAGCCAAATTTGCGGGAAAAGCAAAGAAATGGGCGGACCCTGACGCGCCCCTCGCCATAAATCCCGCGAGCCCTCAGTGTAGCAAACGCCGCCACGGCTGCGCAAGCAGCACCGAGGCCGTGTCAAAAGATTTTTTGGGAACTCGGGGCAGGAGATTTTTGTTCACATCCCTGCGCGTGGGACAGGCAGGCCGAAGGCCCGCCACACGAGAGCATCGACTTCTTGTTCCAGGGGGGCCAGATTCGCGCCCTTGTTTAAAACAAGCTCGCCCGATGGCTGCGACGATTCGTGGGAGGAATCGACCAACCGGCGCACGCCCTCGATCGCAGCCCGGGCCGCTTGAGCGTCGATGTCGGGCAGCGGGAATTGCTTCACATATTGGGTCATGAAGCGTCGCCGGCCGGCGTAAAGCTGATTGTGGAACGCGATGTCGTAGTACCGCACGATGAACGACGAATTGGCTACAGCCAGCATGAGCAGCAGCCAGTCGAGGTCTTGCCCAGCGCGGAGCGTGATCCAATAGCAATCGCCGTTAACCACGGCTCCGCTGCGATCGAGAAAAAACCTTGGCTGGTCGGCGATGTCGGGAAAGACGATTTTTGGCAGCGACCATTCTCCCGGATTGTGGGGGACCCAGATTTCGTACCACTCGCGACCGCTATCGACGACGTATTGCCGCCGCGTCAGCCGCCCGCGATGCGCCGCCAGATATCGGCGGGCGCAGGGGAAGTGATCGAGATCGACGGCTTTGCGTCGCCCGCCAATGGCGACGTGCGGATAGAGCACGGTGTGTGGCTGCGCGCCACTGCGCCAGCGTGCCGCTCCAAAATGCCGGAGCAGTGGACGGAGCAACTCGCATTCAGGGCGCCGCTCTGGCGGAAGTCGATGCCAATCGTCGCGGATGAAGACCTCGTCGGCGGTCGTCTTGATGCCGACGCGGACTCGGCCGACGTCGTCGAACGAGCGGCCGATGTGACGGCGCACCACTTTCAGCCAGGCGTCCGAATCGGCGTTCGATAGGGTCCAGATCGCGCCCGGTGCGTGGTCGGACAGCACACCCCGTTCGATTCGAAATCGACCCGACGGCGTCTCGATGCATCCCGAGGTTTGGCCATCGGCCAGGGCTGCGAGAAGGGATGGGGTGGTCGGTGGGGCTTGAACGATTTCGGTTGCGGCCTGCAGAAGCACGCCGCCGGAGGACTTGCGCGCTCGGTAGACCCGGTCGAACCGGCAGCGAAGCCGAGCGGGCGGCGGCCGTTTGATGGCCACCACGATGACGGGCAGGACCGCGGCGGCGAAGAGTTTGGTATCGCCGAGATCGTAGACCGCTTCCAGCGTGAACTCACGGCGGAGCATTTCCCTGAGGGCCGCGCCCGATTTGACGGTCAGAAACCGGTTCGACGTGAGCAGTCCCAGTACGCCGCCGGGTCGGAGCACCCTCGCCATGGCCCGGGCGAAGGCCTGGTACAGATCGACGCGGCCGGTGAGCGAGAATTGGGCGGCCAGCAGGCCGGCCCGGCGGGCGCCCAGGACCTGGGTCCGCACATAGGGCGGATTGGCGATGATGGCGTCGAAACCGGCGGGCGGTTCGGTGCCGTCGCTGGCAGGCGGCATGCACCGATCCGAATCGGCGGCGACGGCCACGAGAAAATCGGACTCGATCAGTGACAGATCTTTCGTGCCCAGCGGGCGCAAGACCCTGGCGGCGGCCTCGATGGCCGAGCGATCGGTCTCGTAACCAACCAGGTGCATTTGCCGGCGCTGTTTTGCAGGTACCGCCGCGGCCAGTGCCGCCAACAGGGCCCCGTCGCCGCAGGCCGGATCGAGTACATGCAGTTCGCCGGAGCGGCGGCGCAAGCGATCGGCCACATGGCGAGCCAGAAAGCGAGCCAATTCCGGGGGAGTATAGTGGATGCCCCGCGATTTCGTGGTGCTCGGTTTCATCGGCGCTCGATTGTCGGCACAAGTCGCCGGATGGCAAGGCCCCTGTGGGAGCCTGGCGGGGGCTGAGGGTGCAACGGGCCCCCCCGTTTTTTCTTGATACCGCGGATCTGGGACGATCGCAAAAGCGTTTGGCCATGTTTGACTTAGGGTTGGGGCGTTTTTAAAATAGCGAGTCTATGGTTTCGCTCGCTTGCGTGGCCCGTATGTCTTGCGGAGAACGTTGACTATGAAGAAGGCCGAGCTGAAGGTTTACAGGGAACAACTGCTGGCATTGCGATCTCGGCTCCGTGGTGACGTGAACGCCATGGCGAACGCGGCCTTGAACAAGACCCGGTCGGAGACCAACGGCGACCTTTCCAGCATGCCGATCCACATGGCGGACCTGGGAAGCGACAACTTCGAACAGGAATTCACGCTCAGCCTGATGCAGACCGAAGGTGGTACGCTCGACTCGATCGAAGCGGCTTTGGAAAAGATCGAGGACGGCGTTTTCGGGCTGTGCGAGGAGTGTTCGCAGCCGATCAGCAAAACCCGCTTGAATGCGATCCCGTACGCCCCTTTGTGCATCAAGTGCGCTCAGAAGCTCGAGCAGAGTTGAGGGTTCGGCTGGGTTGACCGTCGGCAGAGTGAACGACGGGCGGCTTGCGCGATAATCGATTTCGATTCGCCGCGGTCGCTTTCGGGCCTTGCAGGCGACCGCCGAGACGAGTCCGATCCGCCCAGATGGGCTCGTTGGTGATCCTCAGGCAGCCGGGCCGCTCGGGCCGCAATCGGAGTGCTGGAACCCAGGGCCATGAAGGCAATCCCTCGCAGCCACATCGCTCTGTTCTTCGCCCTGGCCGCCGGGGGCTGCGCAATTGATCTGGCGACGAAGCGCTGGATTTTCGATCGGTTGGGCATGCCGGGGATCATGCCGCCGGAGTGGCTGATTCCGAATGTCTTTAGCTTTACGACCAGCCTGAACCAAGGGGCGTTGTTCGGCATCGGGCAGGGCCAAGTGGCGTTGTTCGCGGCCCTCTCGGTCGTGGCTCTGCTCGGAATCCTCGTCTGGCTGTTCGTGGCCGGGGCTGCGCGCGATCGGCTCCTAACGATTGCCCTGGGCGCAGTGTGCGCCGGAATTCTAGGGAATCTGTACGACCGCATGGGGTTTGCCGGCCTGCAGTGGAATGGCCAAACGGTTTACGCGGTGCGCGATTGGTTGCATTTCCAGATCGAGGGACTGATCGATTGGCCCATTTTCAACATTGCCGATAGCCTCTTGGTCTGCGGGGCCGGGCTGTTGGTGTGGCAGGCCTTCCGGGCCGAGCCGGTCACTCGCCCCTGCCCTGCGACCGATGCGACTGCCGCATCGCCATCGCCCGAGGCGACGGGTCACGACGCCGTTAGCCCGCGGCATTCCGCCTGAAGGATCCCGACTCCTTCCGAAGCCAGGGTTGGCAGGGCGAAGCCAGTGGCCTGTTTCTGCGGGATTTCGCCTGCATTTCCCAGTTCTCCCAGGCTCGCAATTTCTACCCCTGCAGGGTGGGCGAAGCAAATTTGTGTCTCAGCGTACAAAAAAACTTGACACCTTTTAGGGAATTGTTAGACTTTCGGTTGAATTAGAGAACGCTTACGTCGTCAAGCGTTACGCGTTCTACGAGCACTCACGATGGGTGCGGTTCGATTGGCTCAGGATTGAGAAGGGCTTCCCGCTCCTCGGGAAGGTGGAGCTCACCAGGTCGAAAGCCGGTGGCTAGCTGCGTTGCCGGCGTTTTGTAAGGTGCATTGTTTTTCGATCTGGTGTGAAGCGGCGCCAGTTCGCTGCGATCTCTAAGCGGTTTTGACGATGAAACTTTCGCGCACCGTTGCTTACGCGATCCAAGCAACGCTTCAACTTGCGCAATCGAAATCCGAGACGCCCGTCCCCTGCAGTCAGCTGGCGGCGCAAGGGCACATGCCCGAGCGATTCCTGCTGCAGATTCTCCGGCATCTGGTGACGCACGGTATCTTGCACTCGACGCGTGGAGTTGAGGGGGGATACACCTTGGAGCGCAAGCCGGAGCAGGTCTCATTGTTGGACGTGATCGAGGCGATCGAAGGGCCGCTCAACTCGGCCTTGCCTTCGGGCGACGGCGTTGCCCCCTATGAAGAAAAGCTCCGCAAGGCGCTTGACCAGATCACGGCCATGATGCGAGAGCAGCTCGAGGCGGTCAAACTGTCGGACCTGCTCTGCCCGCCGGCGGCGGCGGCGAGCAAGCTCGACGGTTCGCCTCGCCCGGTTTGAAGCGGCTTGGCAGGCGGATGCCGGGCCGCTACGCTCGGATGTATGCAATCTTCTTCCGCAGCTTCGTCAACGGGTGACTATCGACCCGAGGATCTTTCGGCACGGCTGGAGCTGGCGCTGGCGGCTGCCCGCGAGGCGGGTGATCTGACGCTCAGCTATTTCTCGCGCAGCGATCTGGCCGTGGAGCGTAAGGCCGACGACTCGCCGGTGACAATCGCCGATCGTCGCGCGGAAGAGTTGTTGCGGGCCCGCGTCGGCGAAGCCTTTCCGGCCGACGCGATTTTGGGCGAAGAATTCCCCGAACGGCCTGGAACCAGCGGATTTCGCTGGATTTTGGACCCGATCGACGGCACGAAATCGTTCATTCACGGCGTGCCCCTGTACGGGATGTTGGTGGCGGTGGAATTCGGCGGCCGGGGCGTGGTGGGGGTGATCGCCATTCCGGCGCTCGACGAATGGGTGTATGCGGCGATTGGCCAGGGAGCCTGGCATGTGCGCGGTGGCGGCGAGCCGGTGCGGGCAGCGGTATCGCAGACGCCGCGACTGGCCGATGGACTCTTCTGCACCAGCGACGACACGCATTGGCGCGGCTTCGAGCGGCAGACGGCGCTCGAACGTTTGCAAGCGGCGGCGCGATTGTCGCGCACCTGGGGGGATTGCTACGGGTATCTGCTCGTGGCCACCGGCCGCGCCGAGCTAATGGTCGATCCGGCGATGAG
Organism: Pirellulales bacterium; assembly: GCA_035503215.1. Taxonomy (GTDB): domain Bacteria; phylum Planctomycetota; class Planctomycetia; order Pirellulales; family PALSA-1355; genus DATJTR01. The sequence continues at coordinate 867 of DATJTR010000520.1, read as the reverse complement.
CGTGTGGGATGCCGCGGCGCTGCAGCCCGTGTTGGAGGAGGCGGGCGGAACGTTCACCAATTGGCGCGGCGAGCCGACGATTCATTCTGGCGAAGGAATCGCCACGAATGGCAAGATTTTGGCCGAGGTGTTGGCGCTCGTCGGCGGGTAACCCAGAGGGGAATGTTGATGGTAGTTCCGACGCTGAGCCGGCAGCGGGCTGGTGTGCTCGATTATCGAGCAACGGCCGACTTCGGGCTGCCCAGCATCGTGCTGATGGAAAATGCCGGCCGCGGCGTGGCCGAACAACTCCTCCAGCTCGGCGTGCATGGCACAGTCGTCATCTGCTGCGGCAGCGGGAACAATGGCGGCGATGGGTTCGTGATCGCGCGGCATTTGGATCTGCGCCGCCTGACCGTGAAGGTGCTCCTCTGGGGAGATGACGAGCGCAGGCCGGCCGATGCCGCGACGAATTACCAGGTTCTGTCGCGCAGCGGCGTTCCGATCGCTCGTGGGGCCGACGTCGCGAACCTGGACGGCGAACTGTCCGGCGCCGATTGGATCGTCGACGCTCTCTTGGGCACGGGGGCGCGCGGGGAAGTTCGATCGCCGCTGGCCGAGACGATCACGGCCATCAATGCGGCCGGCGCCCGGATAATGGCGGTCGATTTGCCGAGCGGACTCGATGCCAACACCGGAGTGCCGGCCCGGCATACGATTCGCGCCCAGCACACTTGCACGTTCGTGGCCTTAAAATCCGGCTTTTTGACGCCGGGGGTTGAGCAGTTCACGGGCCAGGTGCATGTGGTCGACATCGGCGCGCCCCGCAAACTGGTCGACGAAGTGCTCGCGGGAAGCGAGTGAGCCGGCCAAGCAGCCGAGAACCCG
>DATJTR010000519.1:0-7716 GCA_035503215.1 Pirellulales bacterium | reverse complement strand
TGTCCTGGATATAGATGCCGAGAATGTCGCGCGGGCCCACGACGTAGCTCGGCGGGGGCGGCTGGCGTAGCAGCGTGAAGTCGATCGGAGTGCGCGGGCAATGAGCCGGCGCCATAAGCTCCGGGGGGAGTTGCGATGCCGGGATCGCTCCCTTCATCATCGTCGCGCAGCCGCTGGACGCCAAACAGGCGGCCAACAGTGCGATCGCGGTCCAGCGTCCTTGCTGGTGAATGGTCTGCTCATCCATGGCAGATCGTTACTCCGATTTTTCGGGCCGCCGGGAATCCACCTGGCCAGCGTTCACTATTTTCAGTGTGCTGCGCGTCGCATTTGAGGATTGGTTTTCAGGCCCGCTCGTCAGCTTCAGACGAGCCGGGGCCTCAGAGGAAGGAACGCTTGTCCGCTGGTTTCCGCTCGGCGGAGCGCTGGCGGAATCCAACGATTCAGAGGCAGGAATAAGCCGAACGGCGACGCGAGGTGTTGAGGTAGGTGATACCTCTGGCATCGGCCGCTCGTCGAAGGAAACTTTTGCCTGTTCCCGGTCGTTGCCGAGAAAATCCTTGCCCGCGGACTTTGCGCCATCATCGATCAGCACTCCAACCCCAGCGACCGGCGCAGGCGCCGCGGGAGGAATTGGCTGCTGGGCGATCGAGCTTTTTCCGCGATAGCGCTTCAGGGTGGCAGGTTTAACCGAGTCCTGCTTGTTGGCTTTCCCAGCCGCCACATCTGGCATTTCGGAGGCCGTTTGCGGTTCGGTCTTCTCATCGGCTGCCCCGGCGCTTGCTTGATCGCGCTCGCTAGCAGCCGATTCTTTGGTATTTGTCCGTTCACCAGGACCGACTCGCAGAGTGACGCGAGCAGTTTCGGTCGATGCGGATGGGTGCGGCCGGTCGGCGGCGTTCGGCGAATTGTTCCGGCTCGAAACCGGTTTCTCGTCGCTCGCCGTCTCGCTCGGCTTGACACGAACCGTGACCCGGGGGATTTCAGGCGTGTCTCCATGCGGCACCGACATCCGCGCCGCCGGAACTTCTGCTGCTTCTTTCTTTTCCGCAGCAGTCTCGCGGTCGGCGACGGGCGCCTTTCGCGGAGCACGCCGCATCGAAACTTGCGGAATCGGCTCTGCGGTCTTCGCCTTCGCTTGCTGCTCAGGTTCGTTTTGTTGGGCAGCCGGCGTCTTCGAGGGGACTGGAGCGGCAGCGACCGGAGCCGCAGCGACCGGAGCGGTAGCGGGCGGAGCAGTAGCGACCGGAGCAGTAGCGGGCGGGTTCAGTTTCGCCGCGGGTGTCTTCTGCGGGGGCGCGGCCTGCGCCTGATCGCGAGCCGGGCTCGCGTGATTCTCATTCGCAGCCGCTTCGGCCGGAACCGGCGCAGTCGGCAGAGGCTGTACCGCGGCGGGAACCGGCGCAGGTTGCCGCACTGGCAAGGGGGCGACTTGTGCTTGATCGTTCTGGCCGGACGGCGGTTGCTGACCAATCACCTTATTCGACGGCGTCGGCCGCGGCGCGACTTGTGGCATCGGCGCTACGGGTTGTCGCGGGCCTTCCGTCGTCGCAATCGGGGGCGTATTCTGACGCGGGGCCTCGGCTAAACGCGGCTCGAGAGGCCGGCGGACCATCCCATCGTCGGACGCCGCATCGGGAATCTGTTCCGGCTCGGGCTGGGTTTGCTTCCATTCACCGGGTTGCCAGGTCGGCGGCAGTGGTTCGTACACACCCGGGCCGACAGGAATGTGGGCGAACGTCCCCATTCCATCCTTTTCCGCAGCCACTACACCGCACTGATAGCCGGCGAACCAGGCATCCACCTGCCCACGGCCTTCGGGCGTGCGGAAGCGGTCTTTCCAGTATTCTTCGGGGGGAACGGGCGGAAGGTCACCATTTCCTCCGGAGGTGATGACCAGGTAGCCTTCTTTCCAGCCCGCGGCGAAGTGTCTGGGATAGTCGCCCGGATCGCAGTCGTGCGAATGCCGATGCCAGGCTCGGCAGGCCTGATACCGGTGCGTCACGTCAGACCGGTATCCCGCGAAGGTGGCGCAGGTGCAGCCAGCCAACGTGGTCAGCAGTAGCGCGGTTCCTAGGCCGGCAAGACGCATTAACGCACTCTCCTCGAGAGTTTCTGCGGCTCTCAACGGGCGGGTGAATCGAGCGGGACGGTGGAGGGTACAAAATCGGCTGGCACGCAGCGTCGATTGGCTCCAATCGGCACTGCTGGCGCGCCCGGAAAACATGTTCGGGCGACGCCAACCCCATTCATTCCTATCGTGGTATCGTCCGGCACAATGCAGGCACCTACGATTTGTGGTAACTGCGTTACTGCTGGAATAATTGGCACACTCTGCGTTCCTGGAACTTGGCCGCGGAGCGATTTCAGACGCCTAATTTGATGCGTAAGCCCAAGAGAGCTGAAAGACTTACGCCGACCCACCGGAGGCGCGGTAGCGAAGTCAGCTAGCACGAAATGCGCGCATCATCCGCCGGCTGGAAGCGTGACCGAAGAGTGCAGAGACTCTTTCGTGCGGCGCGGCATGATCGTCACCGTCGGCAAAGTTGGCCACGCCTGCCAAGCAGCACAAATCCGCTGGGAATTGGCCGGCGGCAGTCGCCGGCCCGTGGCACCCAGACTTGACGCTTCGACTTTGCCGAACCGAGGGGCCGCGCAGCGGAAATGCCGCGGAGCCTACGGGGACGAGAACGGAATGCGACCTAGCGGACCGTCGTCGCGAAGCGAAGGGGGCAGAGCTCCGAGGACGCCTGGCTGCGTTCGATTGGGTTAGCCTGCGGAAAGCCGTCGGAAGCTGCCCAAAGTTTAGCGCGCCGGGCTCGCAGGAGCCGCGGGTTGAGGTGCCGCCGGATTGGCCGATCCTGCGGGGGGAGCGGCTCGATCAGCCGGCGCGGTTTCGCCGGGCAATGTTTCAGCAGGCGCCGGCATCTCGGCACGCGGCTCGGATTCGCCAGGGACCGGGTCGACGGCGCGGCCGATGTAAAGATAAACCGGGCTTCCGGGCAGGCTGCGGGCGATCACCTGGCCCAATTCCTGCGGCGACCGGAGTTTCACGCCGCTCACCGAATAAACCCGATCCCCCGGCCGCAAACCGGCTTGATCGGCCGGGCTGCCCGGCATCACGGTCTCGATAATTACTTCGGCCGACTGCTTGGCGTTGGGGCGCACTCCCAAAAAGGGCTGCCCACGCTGACCGCGTCCCAGTTGCGCGGCCGCGATGAAGTTAACTTCGCTCGTTCCTTCGCCGGTCTCCCCGCCGGGTGGTAACGATGCCGGCGGCTCATTTCCGGGGACATTCAGGTCGGCGTCTTGTGGCGCCCATTTCAACGTTTCGCTTTGGCCGCCGCGAACGATGACGATCGGCACTTCTTCGCCGACGATCAAGGTCCCCAAAGCCCTTTGAAATTCGGCGACGGTGCTGACCTGTTTGCCTTTGACGGTTTCGATTTCGTCGCCGGCCTTAAAGCCGGCGGTAGCCATCGCGCTGTTCTCGCGTACTTGATCGACGAGCAAGCGTCCGTCACTTTCCTTCAGCGTCATCCCCAAGGCTTCCACCGGCGGAGCACGGCGTGCCCTCCTGGGCATCAAATCGATCGCCAAGCGGGGGCTGTTCAAGGGCAAGCCGCGATTCGGCAGGCCGCTCACCCGGGCTTGCGCCCGAGCACGGGCCGAACCGGCGCCAAATGCTCCATTCGCGTTGCCGAGGTAGCGGTTGTTTTGATTGATGATCGACTGATTGTAGTAGGCGCCGTACAGACCGAACTGGTCGGGCGAAAATCCCGTCCCTTGATTGCTAATGTTCGATTGCGTCCGATTGTTGGAATTGAACATCCGCGAATCGGGGGCATCGGTGTCCTGGTACTGGGCGTAGGCGATACCAACGATGCCGTTGGCCCATAGCCAACCGCCCAAAAGACTTGCCAACCGCAGAGGTCTTGTCATCGGAATCTACCCTGTCAAAGATGGAGCGATGGATGGCGAAACCGCGAATTCGGCCTGGCCGCCTACCAGCAATCCTACTTCGCGCCGCCGGTTCGGGGAAGTGCGGTTAGGGTGGTGATCACAGGGGTTTTCTGAGGAAACTAGGCGAATCGACGAGGATCAAGCGTGACGTTTGGAAAGTTTCTGATCTGTCTTGGGCTGTCGAGCATCACGGCCGCAGCGGCCTGCGCCGGCGATTATCGGCCGGTCGTTGGCGACGATGGTCCGCCGCTCGACAATCTTTCGTTTCTGCCCGATTACTCCGATGAGTTCGAGGGTGATCGGCTAGATGACGGGAAATGGTCGACCGAATCGCCCCCTTACGCGGCTCAAAGTTGGAGTGTAGACAATGTTGCCGTGGGAAATGGCGTCCTGCGTTTGACCGTGCGAAACCGGCCGAAGCGACTGCACGGCATGTTCTATCCTTACACGGCGGGTCGCGTGAGCACCAAGGCTCCCTCGGTCCTCTACGGCTATTTCGAGTCGCGTTTCAAAGCAGCCCCGCTGTTTCCGGGCGTTTGTCCCGCGTTCTGGGCCTATCGGCGCGACGATTTCGCACGCCAATGGACGGAGATCGATTTCGTCGAGTTGACCCAGGCCAGTTTTGGCTCGATCGGCAGTCCGCGCCGCATCGATTGCACGCTGCATGCGTTCCGTTTGCCGAACCGACCTGAAATCAACATGCAGCATCAGGTCGAAGACCGGCAGTCCTATCTCGCCGACTTCGACCCCCGTGACGACTTCCACGTTTACGGTTGTTGGTGGACCGAACAGGCGATCAGTTGGTATTTGGACGGCAAACGGATCTGCCATCGCGAGCGGAATCTGTATTGGCACCAACCGCTCGACGTTCTCTGCGCGATCGAAGTTCGTCCGCCGCTCGAAAAAGAGCCGACGCCCCAGGGTTTCCCCACGACCGCCGAGTACGACTACGTGCGCGTCTGGAAAGTGGGAGAACGACCGGCGTCCGGTCCGTGAAGTCGAGCGCGGCCGCTGGGCCGCCAAAGCGGAGAAGAACTGTCTTGCGACAGTCCCTGGCAGCCGGTGCAGTGCCCAGCACCGCACGAGATCGCCGATCAAACGGCGGGGTGCTTGATGTGATCGGTCAGATAGACCGAAAGCGTCACGGACAAGGCGACCAAAACCTGTTGGGAAATCGGCAGATTTTCCAGGTACGCAAGCATTGTGCGACTCCGCTAGTGAATCCTCTTCGTGACCATCACAAGCCTAGGTCAAGAAGCAGCTAAGTCAAATCCTGGCGAAAACCCCCGCCTCGGCGGCAAAAAAAAGCCGCCGATCCCGTGGTTGGCAGCCAGGCGGTCGTCGCTGCCACACAGCGGTCGGAGGTGGTGCGCCAAGCCCAAGTATTGGGCTAAGGTTCAGCCCAAGTGGCGGCCAGGATAATGCAGCTTGTAAGACTTATAGCCCCCGCCGGAGGTTGGCCGCCTCGTAACCGTGTTGCCGCAAGATGCTAGTCGCCAGATATCCTCGTTGCCCGACCGGGCAAAAGGGGGCGATCTGCGACGGCCTTGCTGATGGGCTGCAAAAGATCGTCATGCAAAACCCGGCCACTCCCGGCCGAGCCAAAAACTGGATCCCAGACCAATGCTACGAAGCCGTATGGATACGGAGACAGATGCACGGAGACGCCGCAGCCAACCAGCGCCAAACAGGCGATTTCCTTGGATCGTTCGGGACAGTTGGCTTGGTTTGGCATGAACTCGATCGCCTTTCCTTTACGGCACCGAGGTGCAAAATCTCGATCGAGCCCCCCTTCCTGGGACCCCCACCCCTCTCCGCGACGTGGCCGCCGAGAACGAACTGGGTTTTGTAAATAGGGTGCCAAGACCACGATCCGCTCTCTCTTTGGCCGGCTTCCGCGATCGTTTTTCGGCCACCTTGGTTCAACACGTTCACGGGCAGTTCACGTTTCTGGAATCCCCGCCCCCGCGGAAAACTGGATGATTGCAGGTTCGCCGTCGTCGTCTGCTTGCTGGCAATTCCCGCTGCCTGCCGGCATAAGCTTTGCTCCACCTATCGAAGTCATGGCGCGATTTCCGACGTCAATCGCGCCGGCTGGCTCGGGACGCGACGGCCGCGTGATCGGCGGGAGGGCGCCGGGCGTGGTTCCTGCGGGTCGAAGCATCGCCACTTGGATCCGTGAATCGATTGACATGACCGCTGTTGAATTTCGCTCGAATTTGAAAGAGACGACCGGTCGATTCCCGCATTTTTGGGAGCACACGGTTGGCAGCGGTCATGCGGCCATGGCGTTGCGGGCCGATTGGCAGTCGCAACTCGAACGCTGCCATCGCGAGCTTGGGTTTCGGCACGTGCGATTTCACGCATTGCTGAGTGACGACATGGGAACGCTTGTCGACGAAAAGAACGAGCTGCGCTATTCGTTTTTCAACGCGGACCAGATTTGGGATTTCTTGCTCTCCATCGGGATGAAACCGTTCGTCGAGCTGAGCTTCATGCCCAGCGCCATCGCGTCGGGCGATACCACGGTGTTTCACTATCGCTCGAACGTGACGCCGCCCAAGGATTTCCGACAATGGAAGACACTCATTCGCAAACTTGTCACTCACTGGATCGAACGATACGGCGTCGAGGAAGTGCGCACGTGGTTCTTCGAGGTCTGGAACGAGCCGAACATGACCGCCTTTTGGCCCAGCACGCGCGGGCAATACTTTGAGCTGTATCGTCACACGGTGGAAACCATCAAGGAAATAGACGATCGATTGCAAGTGGGTGGTCCGGCGACCGCGAAAGATGAGTGGATTGCCGAATTTCTCGATTTCTGCGACTTGAATCGGCTCCCCATCGATTTCGTCAGCACGCATCACTATCCCACCGATGCCTTGGGGTCGGCCGAGGATGATACCGAATCGCAATTGGCCGCCAGTCAGCGCAGCCTGCTGCGCGAGTTGGCCCAGGATACGCGGCGCAAGTGCAGGGGCCTTCCGCTTTATTACACCGAATGGAATACTTCGTCGAACCCGCGCGACGACTTGCACGACGCGCCTTACGCGGCCGCAGCCATCGTCAAGACCGTCATGGAGGCCCACGGATTGGTCGACGGCTACAGCTTCTGGACGTTCTCGGACATCTTCGCGGAAGATTTTTTTCCGGCGCAACCCTTTCAGGGCGGGTTTGGTCTCTTGACCCTGCAGGGAATTGCCAAGCCTGCCTACCGCGCCTTTCAACTTTTGCACCAACTCGGCCACGAGAAGTGTCTCGTGGATGGAATGCACGAAACGGTGGACGCCTGGGTCTGTCGTAAACCGAGGGGAGCGACGGTGCTGCTGTCAAATCACGCGCTGCCGCGCCATCCGATTGACGCGGAACTTTGCCATGTCGAGTTGACAGGTGCGCCCCGCCCCCAGCGCGTTCGTGTCGAGCGCATCGACGAGGCGCATGCCAACGCCCGGCAAAGCTGGGTCGAAATGGGAAAGCCCCAGTTTCCCAACCAGCGCGAAGTGGAAACATTGGCTGCTGCTTCGGCGTTGAATCGCGATGATCAAGCTTGGACCGGTCAGGATCAATCGGTCGTATTCGATCTTGTCTTGCCTCCCCACGCGGTCGCCGCGGTCAGCTTGGAATTCGCGGAGGAACGGTGAATTGAAGGATTGGCATGATGGGCCAGGCTGAAATTACCGGCACCGGTCTGGACGACTTGCAGCGCCAAACGTTCGGCTATTTCGCCATGGAGACCAACCCTGGCAATGGGCT